>JAJFTJ010000014.1 GCA_021373015.1 Nitrospiraceae bacterium | reverse complement strand
AACAAAGAAAAAAATCGGAGGCATGTCGAATCCTTCTCTTGAATCAATAATCATGCTGAAGCCTGACCTCGTGGTCATGACAACAGACGGAAATCCAAAAGAAGTTGAAGAAAAACTTAGAGCTTTGAAAATAAAAATATATGTATTCAGAGCAAGGCAGATATCAGAGCTTGCCGACAACATAAGAGATTTGGGCGCTGCAATCGATATGAAAAAAAAGGCTGATTTGCTTGCAAACAACGTAGAGAAATCACTGAATAAATTTAAACCCAGCGCTGTTTACAAAAAGAAAAAGATTCTGTTTATTGTCTGGCCTGAGCCATTAATCGTTGCAGGACCCGGCACTGCAATGGATGATGCTATAAATATTTTTGGGAATACTAATATTGCGTCAGAAGCAAAGATTTCGTATCCTAAATTTTCTATCGAAGAGATAATGCGAAGAGCACCCGACGTAATAATCATTGGCAAGGGACATTCAGATATGAAAAAGATATCATCAACTCTTATTAAAAAACTGAGCAATGTGCCTGCTGTAAAAAATAATAAAGTGTTTTTTGTGAGCGACAGTCTTTACAGATTTGGACCAAGGATAATCAAAGGCATCGAGGAGATGAGCGAATGTCTAAGATAAAACTGTTTGTTCTCATATCAGTTTTGATAATTATATTTTTGTTAGCTGTATTCGCCTCGCCAAGACTGATAAATCCATTGGGCTCTGATGTTGAAAAAGAGATATTCATCTCAATAAGACTGCCTCGCGCATTTGTGGCAATACTGATGGGAATAGCGCTAGGGGCAGCAGGAGCAATCCTTCAGGGAGTTTTAAGAAACCCTCTGGCAGATCCATATATCCTTGGAATATCCAGCAGTGCATCTCTATTTGCAGCGCTGGGCCTCTTAACAGGACTTTACACATTCGGAAGATTCACAATCCCGCTTACAGCGTTCATTGGCGCTTTGGTCGTGAGCATGATAGTAGGCGCATTGGGCTGGAAAGGAAACAGACTCTGGCCTGACAGACTTCTGCTCGCAGGCATAGGAATAAGTTTTCTCTGCCACGCGCTTCTTATGCTCTTGATGAGTGTCTCATCTGACGAAGGTTTAAGAAGAGCAGTGCTGTGGATATTCGGAGATTTATCGATGGCAGACTGGTCACTGATAAGTTATGGGATTTTATTAATATCAGCCGGACTCATCCTGTCTCTGTCAAGGGCAAAGGCATTAAATGCATTGATACTCGGTGACGAGTTTGCGCACAGCCTTGGATTTTCTGTTAGTAAGGAAAGACTTTTGTTTTTCATAGCAATAGCGCTCATGACTGCAGCCTCTGTATCAATGGGAGGAACAATTGGGTTCATCGGACTTCTTGTCCCGCATATAATGAGAAATTTTTTCGGAGCAGACAGCAGGGTCTTGATACCTGCGTCCGCAATCGCAGGCGGCGCATTCCTCTGTTTTTCGGATTTGATAGGCAGATCCATAATGCCTCCTTCAGAAATACCATCAGGGATAATCACTGCTCTGATTGGTTCGCCTTATTTTCTGTATCTCCTAAGGAGGAAAGATGTCCTCAGCGTATAAAAACAGAATACTCGAGCTTGACAATGTCAGCTTCGGTTATCCTCAAGAAAAAAACAAGATAATTCATAACCTCAGCGTCTCAATAGAGACTGGAGAATTCATCGGGATGTTGGGCGCAAACGGTTCTGGAAAATCAACAATTTTGAAGATTGCAAACGGAATATTAAAACCAACTGAGGGCAGTGTTAATCTCTGGAATAAACCTATACAGACTTATAAAAATAAGGACAGGGCAAAGCTCGTGAGTTATCTGCCGCAGATGCTGGATATTAATCTGCCATTCAGGGTTAAAGAGCTTGTGAGCATGGGGCTTTATCCTTATGACATTGCTCCCTCGCTGAGTGTTGACGATGCACTTGAGATGACAGGAATGAAAAACAAATCAGATCTTTATCTGAAAGATCTAAGCGGAGGCGAGACAAGACGGGTATTCATAGCAATGACACTCCTACAGGGTTCAGGACTTCTGCTTCTTGATGAGCCTCTTGCTAATCTTGACATCAAATATCAGATAGAGGTCATCAGACTTCTCAAGGAACTTCAACAGAACAAAGACATATCAATAATAATGGCATTGCATGATATAAACATGGCTTTTGAGTTCGAAAAAATAATGCTGATTAAAAATGGCGGGATACTGGGATTTAGTTCGCCTGAAAATCTGCTCACAACAGAAATGCTAAAAGAGGCTTTTGATGTTGAACTGAAAATAATGAGGAGGAATAACGATGTATCTTTCATCATGGAGCGGAGGTAAAGACAGCTGCCTTGCATATTACAGGGCATTGCAATCAGGTTATAAGATTGCATCGCTTGTGAATTTCATATCAAGGGAATATCAGAGAGTTCGATTTCACGGGATTGACAGAAAACTTATACATGTCCAGTCAGAACTTCTGGGAATCCCTCTCTGCCAGCAGGAAACTTCTCCTGATAATTACGAACCTGCATTCAAAGATGCAGTTAAAAGTTTTAAACCGCAGGGAATAAAAGGCATGGTCTTTGGTGATATTTATGTGAATGAGCACAAAGAATGGGTTGAAAGGGTCTGTTCAGAACTCGGGATTGAGGCAGTGGAACCTTTATGGAAACAGAATACTGAAAACCTTCTAACAGAATTTATTGACAATGGATTTCAGGCTGTTATCGTGAGCGCAAATGCAGAACTGATAGAGAAAAACTGGGTGGGCAAAACTGTTGACAGATATTTCATAAGATATCTCAAGACTAAGACTGATCTCGATATATGCGGTGAGAGAGGCGAATATCACACTTTTGTTACAAGCGGGCCTGTTTTCAACGGAAGGATCGAGATAACAGATAAGGATGTAATAAAAAAAGACGGTTACTGGCTTCTTGATATCAAGGATTACAAGGTCATGAGATGAAAAAAATAATTTTTATCATCGGCGGCGCAAGAAGCGGGAAGAGCAGGTTTGCCCTGGCAGAGGCTTCAAAGATTAAAGGCAGAAGGCTCTACATTGCAACAGCACAAGCCTTTGATGAAGAAATGAAAGAGAGAATCGAGAAGCATAAAAAACATAGGGGAAAAGATTGGGAAACTTATGAAGAGCCATTAGAGATTACTGAGGTAATCAAAACAACAAAAGGCAAATATGATGTATTCCTTATTGACTGTCTGACGCTCTGGCTTTCAAATCTTCTGATGAATAAAAAAAATACAACTACACAAATAGAAAAATTTATCTCATCTCTTTCTGACGTTAAGTATAGTGTGTTTATCGTTTCAAATGAAGTCGGCATGGGCATAGTTCCTGAAAACAAACTTGCAAGACAATTCAGGGATCTTGCAGGAATCCTCAATCAGAAAATAGCAGCAATTGCAGATGAAGTTTATTTAGTGGCAGCAGGAATGCCAATAAAAATAAAGGACAAAAAATAATGACTGAGACGTTGAAAAAAATTAAACCTGTAAATCCTGATTTCTATGCGCTGGCACAGAAGCATCTCGATAATCTGACAAAACCCAAAGGGAGTCTTGGAAGGCTTGAAGAGTTTGCAAGAAATATCGTAGCAATCACAGAAAATCCAATGCCCTCATTCGATAAAAAAGTGATCTTCACATTTGCAGGCGACCACGGTGTTGCAGATGAAGGCGTCTCTGCTTTTCCAAAAGAAGTAACAAAACAGATGGTTTTTAATTTTCTGAATAGCGGAGCAGGAATCAATGTTCTTGCAAAACACGCAGGCGCTGAAGTGGTTGTTGTTGATATAGGAGTTGATTTTGATTTTGGGAATACAGAAGGTCTTACTCAAAAAAAAGTTGTGATGGGAACAAAAAACATGTGTCTTGGTCCTGCAATGACAAGAGAAGAGGCTGAAAAATGCATTCAGGTTGGAATCTACCTTGCAGAGGAATACGCAGGGAAAAGCTACAAGCTCTTTGGCACCGGAGATATGGGAATAGCAAACACAACGCCTTCTGCTGCAATAGCCTCTGTTCTGACAGGAATAACTGTTCAGGAAGTGACTGGAAAAGGCACTGGCATTGATGATGAGATGTTTAAAAACAAGATTCGTGTGATAGAGAAGGCAATAGCCATAAACAATCCTGATGCGAATGATCCGATTGATCTGCTTTCAAAAATCGGAGGCGCTGAGATAGGAGGGATCGCAGGGCTGATAATAGGAGCAGTAGCGCACAGAATCCCTGTTGTTATTGATGGATTTATCTCAACAGCAGGAGCGTTGATCGCATATTCAATCGAACCAAAGATAAGAGATTATATGTTTGCAGCGCATAATTCAGCAGAGCCCGGTCATAAAGCAATGCTCGAAAAGATTGGATTAAAGCCAATCTTGAATCTCGACATGAGACTCGGCGAAGGCACAGGCGCAGCTCTCGCAATGATGATTCTAGAAGCAGGAATCAAGATTTATAAAGAAATGGCAACATTTGAGAATGCAGGCGTATCTGAAAAAACTTCATCAGAAGGTGTTGAGGTATAAATGATAAGACAGTTTTTACTTGCCCTTCAATTTCTAACAATCATTCCTGTAAACATCAGAGGTGATGTTGATGAGAGAACTATGGCGCAAAGTTCTTCATTCTTCTGTGTTGTTGGAATCATACAGGGAATCCTGCTCGTTGCCTTTGATCTTCTGTTTAGCATAATTTTCTCTACGCATCTTGTAAGCGCACTTATCGTACTTTTGCTTGTGCTGACAAACGGAGGATTTCATCTTGATGGGCTTGCAGATACATTCGATGCGCTGGCAGTTAAAGAAGTGAAAGATAAAGATGCTGACAGACAGAAACGTCTTTCAGTAATGAGAGACAGTTCAGCAGGACCAATAGGCGTAATCTCAATCGTATTTGCAATTTTGATTAAATATCTCTCATTGAACAGCCTGGCAAACTTCGTTCCATTCACATATTACTCAACACTTTTCCTTATGCCTGTTATCTCAAAATGGGCAATGACAGTCTCAATTTACACAGGGAGATCAGCAAGAGAAAACGGACTTGGAAATATTTTTATAAACAGAATAACAAAGAAAGAGATAATGATTTCAACTGTAATAATTTTTATTCTCTTCGCATTAATACTGTTTTTCTTTAAGAGCAGTTTTCCTGCAAATCAATATATGTTTTTTGTGTTTTTGATTGCAATTATATATTTAATATGCAGAGCAGCCACAGTTGTTTTTAATAAAAAATTCGGCGGACTCACAGGAGACACTTTAGGCGCAATAAGCGAGATTACAGAAATAATATTTTTATTGGCGGTGATAGCATGGTCACGACTCTTTATCTGGTAAGACACGGAGAAACACAGGGAGCAGAGCAGAAAAAATATAAAGGCACTATCGACGTGCCGCTGTCTGAACACGGGATTGAACAGATTAAAGAATTATCAGCATTTTTAAAAAAAGAACTTAAAATAAAACTCTCATATGTTTATTGCTCTGACCTTGACCGGGCAGTAAAAAGCGCAGAACTCATCGCAAATCCTCATGGATTAAAATCAATTGCCGTGCAGGATTTAAGAGAAAGAAATTTCGGCATATGGGAAGGAATGAGTTTTGAAGAGATAGAAAAAAAATATCCTGCTGAATTCAAGGCATGGGCGGAAAATCCGCTCAAACACTCTCCTCCGCAGGGAGAAAGCACGTCTGAGGTAAAAGATAGAGTGCTGGGAGCACTGGACAACATTCTTAAAAAACACACAGGTGAGAATATTGCAATTGTAGCGCATGGCGGCGTAAATAGGATAATACTGTGTCATGCATTGGGTATGCCGCTAGAAAATATTTTCAGGATTGAACAGGATTTTGCAGCTCTGAATATAATTGAATTCTGGGACAAGTTCCCTCTTGTGAAAACTATAAATTTTAAGATTTTTATATAAAAAAAGGAGACTTTTTTGAGATTCTCTCTATCAATTATTTTAATCGGATTACTTGTTTCAACAGCAGCAGCAGAAGAAAAGATAAAGTTAAGGGAAGTTGTTGTTACTGCGACACGAATAGAGGAATCAGTCGAGGATGTTGCACAGGACGTCACTGTTGTAACAAAAAAAGAGATTGCGGCTAAAAGCTGCACAAGCGTAACTGATGTAATAGGCGGTGTAATGGGCGTTAATCTTTTTGAATACGGGAACCGCGGCTCTTCTTCAAGCATAAGGCTGAGGGGGTCAACATCAGAGCAGGTTCTTATTTTAATTGACGGGAAGCGTCTTAATAAACCGGGTGATGGTGTGGTTGATCTAAGCACAGTAAACATACCTCTGGAGAATATCGAGAGGATAGAGATATTAAGGGGCGCATCATCAGCATTATACGGCGCTGATGCAATGGGAGGCGTAATAAACATCATAACAAAGATACCTGACGAGCCCATAACAAAACTAATAACATCATATGGAAGATTTGTTACAAAGAACATAAAGTTAAGCACATCGCAGAAAATCAAGGATACTGGATTCTACATATCTGCATTCAAGGACAGATCTGATGGTTTCAGGACAAATTCAAAATATGACCTCGATGGAGTTGATACGAAAATCTCGCATGAATTTTCGAAAGACATCCGGATAGATTTAAATTTTGATTATAGCCATAAAAATGCTGAACAACCCGGTTCAATAACATGGCCTACCCCCGATGCTTCTCAGACCGACGAGAACTTTCAGGCAGGATTGAATTTAAAAATCAAAGACACATTATTAAAGCTCTACCGCCACACCTCAAGGATTCGTTACATAAATCCTGGGAGTGAAGACAACACACACAAAAATTATATTGACGGCATTGACCTCCAGCACACATTATCCATCGGCTCATCAAATCTCTTAACAGCAGGGGTTGAGTTTATCGAAGAAAAGCTTGACAGCACTGACAACATCACTCCTTCAAATTCTGTTGGGAAACACAGCAGAACAAGAAAAGGATTTTTACTGCAGGATGAGATCTCAATATTCGAAAAATCAATTCTCACATTCGGCGCAAGATATGATGAGATAGGTTCTGAGAACAAACTGAGCCCTAAATCGTCTTTGTTAATAAAACTGCCAATGCAGATAAACATAACACTGTCAGCAGGAAAGGGATTCAGGGTTCCGACAATGAATTCTCTTTACTGGCCTGATACTGGATGGGCTGCAGGCAATCCAAATCTCAAGCCTGAAGAATCAACTGAATATGAGGCAGGCATCCAGAAATTTTTTGGAGATGCTGGAAATATAAAACTTGTTGGTTTTGTGAAAAAATCAGAGAACCTGATTGAGTGGCAGGAAGTAACCCCAGGCAGATGGGTTCCTATGAATGTCTCCAAGGCTGAGACAAGAGGCATAGAAGCAGAAGGAAAATTCAAACTCAACAAATACGCAGACATAGGATTGAGCTATATGTATCTCGACCCTGAAAATATAACAACAGGCGAAAAGATCAGGTTCAGCACAAGACACCAGATAAAAGGAAGCACATCTTTGCGCCCATGGAAAGACTTTACATTCTCGATGGAGGGGAGATATGTAAAAAATTATGTTGTTCAGGCAGGAGATGCAAAATGTTATTTTGTGCTTGATGGAAAGATCAGCAAGAAGATAAAAATATACGATAAACTTAAAGGAGAGCTGTTCATCATAGGCAAAAATATCCTCGACAAACAATATCAGACAGTGACTGATTATCCGATGATGCCAAGGCAATTTACAGGCGGATTAGGGTTTGAATTCTGATGGAATTCAGGAAAAGCATCTTTATATCTCTGCTTGTTCACATCATGCTTGTTGGCTCTGCGCTTTCTTTTGCAAGCATGATAGGCAGCATATCGAGAGACAGCAATTCGATAATTACTGTCTCTCTTTTCAGTGAGACTGGAGATACTCTGAATGCACATTCAAAAAAAATGTCTATAGAAAAAAATATTGCCAGAAAAAAAAATGAGACAATATCCTCTCCTGAGAAAGAAACTGCTTTTTTAAACGATTTTTCTGCTCAGGTTCCAGAAGGATACTCAGAAAAAAATAAACCTATATCAGAATATATCCAATCTTCAAAATCAGGCACTACAGCCCATAACATAAGCGCTGCTGCTGTCAACACAGAACAAAACACGACAGGGGAATACATTAAGGGTATTTACAACTCGATACTAAGCGCTATTGAAAAAGCAAAGATATACCCATTCATTGCAAGGAAGAAAAAACTTGAGGGCACTGTTGTGGCAGAATTCATTATTAACAGAAACGGATTCCCTGAGAGGATAGTAATAAAGAAAAGTTCAGGCCATGAACTTCTGGATACTGCAGCAATGAACATAATTAAAAAAGCAGCTCCGCTTCCAAGAACAGAGCAAAATATTTTAGTGCCGATAACATTCTCTCTGACAGATACGAATAAATTACCTTAAAAATTTTTCAGACCCTGATTCCTACATGCAGTCTTTTGTTTATTATCTTAAAAGGCAGCTTCGAAAGAGGCGCTGGCGGAGGACCACCCAGTACTTTTCCTTCGGAATCATATCTGCCGCCGTGACATGGGCAGATAAATTCTTTTTTGCTTTCATACCAATTTACATGACAGCCTAAATGTGAACATACAGGGGAAAATATAACCATGCCTTTCTTTGTAATCGAGATGAATATCTGGATGCTCTGTTCAATATTGTTACTGGTGTAGTTTACTATTATTGGTTTTACGCCTTCTTTTGGAATCTCATCTTCATTAAGCAAATCAAAAAACTTCACTCTGCCTCTAGAAAATTTTGTAGGCAGAAAATAGAATAAAAAAGAGATAAGACTGCCGCCAAGTATGATAAAAAAAATCTTTACTGATTTTTTTAAGAAATCTCTTCTTTCCACTTAAAATTTTCTTATTTTGAATTAAGAAGTTCTCTGAGTTCCTTGCCAACCTTGAAATGAAGAACTCTTTTTGAAGGAACATCTACCGCCTCTCCTGTTTTAGGGTTTCTTGCTTTTCTTGCTCCGCGTGCCTTTAGTCTGAAATTTCCGAATCCTCTTATCTCTACTTTGTCGCCTTTTTGCAGAGCGTCCTTAATGCTGTCAAAAACCGTTTCTATCACAATTTCCGTCTGCTTTCTTGTAAGCCCCTCAACCTTTTCAGCAACCTTAT
Source organism: Nitrospiraceae bacterium (assembly GCA_021373015.1). Taxonomy (NCBI): domain Bacteria; kingdom Pseudomonadati; phylum Nitrospirota; class Nitrospiria; order Nitrospirales; family Nitrospiraceae; species Nitrospiraceae bacterium. Next base: position 265,704 of record JAJFTJ010000014.1, on the reverse strand, counting down.
CAATTAGAACTGATCGAGTCATAATAAGACCTCCATAAATTAAGCTAAAACTAAATTAATATCGTATAAAATAAAAATCAAGCATTTATTTGCCGTTATCTGCCCATACCTCTATTGCAATTTCCGGACACATCTGAGCGCACGAAGCGCAGCCGGTGCATTTATCCATATCTTTTGGGAATGCGGAGAAATAACCCATCTTATTAAATTTCTCCTCAATGGCTATAACACCTTTAGGACATGCAATAACACAGAATTTGCATCCCTTGCAGAGTTCTCTGTTTATCGAAATTTTCCCATTCATTATTTATATCTGTCCTTTCATTTATTTACTTTACCAGTCATTGACGATCTCCAAGCAGTTCGCCTGCATGTTTTAATGATACATCTGTTATCTTTCCGCTTAGCATTCTTGCTATCTCAGACTTTCGTTCATTATCTTTGAGTTCTTTTACCCTTACCTGCACCCTGTCTTTTTTCTGCTCTTTCTCAGTCATAAGGTGAAAATCTCCTGCGGATGCAATCTGAGGCAGATGCGTTATACATATAATTTGATGTGTTCTGGCAAGGTCTTTTAATTTTATTGCAACGCTTTCTGCAGTTCTGCCGCCGATACCAGCATCAATCTCATCAAATATCAAAACTGGGATGCTGTCAACATCTGCAAGCACGCTTTTTATAGAAAGCATTACTCTGGAGAGTTCTCCTCCTGAGGCAACTTTTGATAAGGGTTTTAACGGTTCGCCCGGATTTGCCGAGAACAAAAATTCAACAGCGTCAATTCCGCTTGATGTCAATGCCGCCTCCTTTATATCAACCTTGAATCCTGCTTTTTCAAATGCAAGCGCTTTCAGTATTTTTGTAACCGCCTTGCTTATTTCGTCTGCTGTATTTTTTCTTTTCTCAGACAAATCTTTTGCGATGCTTAGAAGCTTGTCTTCTTTTTCCTTCAGTTCTTTTTCCAGAACATCAATTCTCTCATCACTGTTTGTTAAGGTTGAAAGTTCTTTCTCTGCATCATCTTTATACTTTAGTATCTGCTCAGCGTTGTTCCCGTATTTTTTCTCCAGCTTCTTTATGGTCTCAAGCCTTTCATCAACACTCTCAAGTTTTTTCGGATCAAGATTATATTTATCCCTGTAACTTCTGAGAGAAATTGATGCGTCCTCCAGCATTGCAAGCGAAGAATCAAGTGTGCTGAGTGTATCATTAATGCTTGAATCTATCGAAGACATATCCCTGATTTTTGAGGTTACTGAAGATAGTTTTTCGATGCATGCGCCTTCTGATTCATACAGGACAGCATAAGCGCTTTCAGTAAGTTCATTCAATCTGCTCAAGTTTGCAAGTATCGTTCTCTCTTCCTCGAGTGATTCTTTTTCTCCTATTTTAAGGGCTGCTGATTCAATTTCATTTATCTGAAAATTAAGAAGATCAATTTTGTGGGCGCGTTCTTTAACATTTGACTTCAATTCATCCAGTTCTTTTTTGAGTGATTGAACCTCAAAAAACATTGCTTCGATCTGAGACCTTTGATTCTCAAGTTTTCCATAGAAATCAAGAAGTGTTCTCTGGCTCTCTGTTGAGAGAAGACTCTGGTGTTCATGCTGCCCGTGCATATCAACCATTGATCTTCCGAAGTTATAAAGGCTTTGAATGTTTACGATAGTGTCATTTATGTATGCCTTGCTCTTGCCTGTGCTTGAGAGACTTCTCCTGAGAATAACGCCGTCTTCATGCTCTATTCCCATCCCGCTGAGAAGCTGATTATTTGAGATTTCAAAATATGCCTCGACAGCTCCATCGGATTTGCCTGTTCTTATCATGTCTGTCTGGGCTCTTTCGCCAAGAGCAAGCCCAAGTGCATCGATAATTATAGATTTACCAGCGCCTGTCTCTCCTGTAAGCACATTAAGCCCTGCCTCGAATCTTATTGAGAGGTCATCGATAATAGCTAGATTTTTTATCCTGAGTTCCTTAAGCATTGTGCAAAAAAAGAAATTTAAATTAGAAAATGATTTTAAAACTAAAAAGTCTCAAAAGTCACTTATTTTATAAAGCTTGAAAGTTCCCTAGCATTATTAGGCGCATTTCCATTTGTAATATTGTTGAAATAGATCATAACATCCCTTCCATTTTTTACAAACCTATTTATCATTCTTGCATCCTTTTTTAACTGGTCTGTAGTGTAACAGGAACTGCATTTGCCATCAATACCATGCCTTCTTATATACACAAAATCTGCTGTAGCAGGCAGTTCGCAGAGGAAATCAGGCCAGTCAGAGATGCAGAGAGCAACATTGTTTTTTTCAAGAAGAGAAAATATCTTTTTTGTAAGCCAGCTTTTATCCCTGAACTCAACCGCATTTTTAACCTTGTACTCACCCAATGCCTGAATAAAGATAGCCAGCTTATTGGTATCAGCCTTAAAATCAGGCGGAAACTGCCACAGAACAACGCCAAGCTTATCCTTTAAAGCAGTAACTCTTGAAAAGAATACATCAAGAGGTTCAAGCGGTGATTTTAATTTTTTTACGTGTGTTATGAATCTGCTGCCTTTTAAGGAAACTGAGAAATTGCCGGGTGTTTCACTGTGCCACCTTGAGAAAGTCTCTTTTTCAGGAAGTTTATGAAAGGTTGTATCCAGTTCCAAAGTCTGGAATTTCTTGCAATAATATTCTAGCCACTGTTTTTTTGAAAGTTTCTCAGGATAAAACGTCCCTTTCCAGTCATCATTAATAAATCCACAGCAGCCTATCTTCACGTAAGGCATACAATAGTATATCACAATAAGCATCTCGTTACTCATATCTATAATCAGAAAACTGTTGAAAAACAAACATTTCAAGCTTTTTAAGAGAAAACAGGACTCTTGGACATCTCTTTAAAATAGTCAGGTAGAAAAACGAGGTTTTAAAACCTTTTTTGACACCGAAGTGAAAAAATAATTAAAAAAGAGAGGTGCGGCAATTTTGCCGCACCTCTCTTTAAATTAAGATTTGATTGTATTTTTAGTTAAGCGCAGCAGGAACCGGCATGCCGAGCCCCTTGAGTAATTCAGATGTTTTGGTTTTTACAGATTTAACAGCATCAGCCGCTTCTGTTGTCTTTCCGCTCTTATATAATTCCTGAGCGTCTGTCCATGATTTTTTCGCGTCTGCAAGTTCTGTCTTTGCTTTTTCAGCAACAGCCTTCTTTGCCTTGCTCTTGGAGAATATATCTATTCTGCTCTGTACCTGCTCGAATATCTTAGGAAGCCCCGCACTTGCGCTCTCCCATATTTTTGCAAGTTCAGCTTTTTTAGCCTCAGCAATTGCTGTTGCAACTTCTTTTGCCTGAGCCGGGATATCTTTCGCTGCTGCGATTGCTGCCTTAAAATCGCCTTTTGCAATGTTCTCTTTGGCTGAGGCTATTCCTTTTTCTATAGCCGCAAATTTCTCCGGCGCATACTTCACGGCATCTTCCTTGTTGATTCCCTTAACTACATCTTCTGCTGCCTTAAGAGCGTTCATTGCCGGCTCTTTCAAATTAGCGCAGGCAATCATAAGCCCCATACATAAAAAAACTGCTATCAGTGTCGGTATGTGTCTTCTCATTATTAATATCCTCCTTGGATAATTTAAATTTAATAAGCTCACGGAATACGAAGCTTTTGTCCAACTTTAATTAAGTTAGGATCACGTAAGATGTCTTTATTAGCCTCGAATATCTTCATATAAAGTTTTGCATCGCCATAATATTTGGCTGATATCTTCGAAAGCGTATCTCCTTTTTCTACTACATGCCACTGTGTGGCATCCCAATCCTGATTTCCCTGGCTTGATGAACCTTCTTTATCAGACATTTTGTATCCTCCATAGCAAAAAAAATGTTAGTACTTGCAATATGTCGGTTAAACTTCGGCACTATGCCACTGGCCTTCTACCACCTCCCTTTTGCCGAGATTAGGTAAATCCAGAAACTGAGTCAGATACTACCACAATTACTGTCATGAGTTGTATCTAAATCTTTAAAGATTAGTCATCCATCCGAACTTATTGATTTTTATGCTTACCTGTTGAGTCAATAACTCATACATTTACAGGCGAAGGCGTATCCATACTGAAAAAAAGAGGTTCTATCTTTCTTGAACCAACCTTTATCCTGCCTCTTTTATGACAGAGAAAAGCCTTTTCTGTGTAAAACTCTAACAAAGATATTTGGAGCCTGTCAGTAGGACGGAAACGGTAACAGCAGTTTCTGCCTGTCTCAAGAGAGCAGTGAGATTCTCCAATGCATCTTTGCTGGAACTGATGTTCATTAAACAAAACCCGGGTCATGTCTTTAAGTTCTTCTATGGAATAAGGTTTTGTCTCTTTGTGTCTTCCCACATTGCCTGCATTTCTGAAATGAACATATCTGATTGACCTGTCATTTTTTAAGGCAAGTTCTATAAGCTGAGGGATCACATCCTCATTCAGCCCCCTCAAAATTATCGCTGTTAAGGACATGCGTCCCAGCCCTGAGTTAACCATTGCCTTGAATGAATCGAGCTTCAGCTGCATGCAGTCCCTGCCGTTAATCATTTCATATGCATGTCTATTAGCATAACCCCCATCCATTGAGATACCGATAGAAAACCTTACCCCCGATCTTTTTATTTTCATTAAAATATCAAGGAATCCTGGTTCAGTATAGCGAAGTCCATTAGAGATAACATAGATACGGTGGCCGTATTTGAACGCAGTTTTTATAAATTCAGGGAATTCCGGATGAAGAGTCGGTTCACCTCCAGAAAGTTTTATCATAACAGGGAATGGAAGGCTGGAGCAGAGAAGTTCAAAATCCTTAAGCGGCATATCTTCTGGAGATCTTTCAGGATTAAAACAGTAACTGCATTCCATATTGCAGCGTTTTGTAATATCAACATAAAGAGACTCGAATGGATTTTCTTTGAAGCTGTATTCAAGAAGGTTGTTATTTGTTTTTATATCTGACATGTTTTTCTTCTAGGAGATAACAAATTATAATTATTATCAATAATAGTAAGGATTCTTTTTTAAGTCAATCCGTTTTACTTGACTGCTGACATAAAATTAAACATAATGTAACTAGATTCTAACCAACTTTTATTAAACCAATTTTCACTTAGATAACAGGGAGGTTTTATGGCAGGCATCAAGAGGATCGGAGTTATAACAAGCGGAGGAGACTGCGGAGGTCTTAATGCAGTTATAAAGGGCATTGCAAGAGAAGCATATTTTTATGGAATAGAATCAGTTGTTATACCTAATGGATATGCAGGTCTTTATAATCTTATTGGTTTAGAGCAGGTTGTTGTTCTGAATGCAGAAAGGGTGAGCAGGATTGAGGCATCGCTTGCTGGTTCGGAGGCAGGCCACTCAAGAGTAAAGATAAGCAAGATAAAAGACGAAAAAAAATACGAACGCATAAAAGACGGATTAAAAAAATTCGGGATTGATGCCTTGATTATAAGCGGCGGAGACGACACTGGCAGTGTTGTTGTTGATCTGACATCTCAGGGCATACCATGCATCCATGTTCCAAAAACAATGGACCTCGACCTTCAGCCTTATAGCGTTGGAGGAGATTCAGCAATAAACAGAATATCTGTTTTCACAAGAGACATTAAGACAACCGGAATGAGTCATAACAGGATTATTGTTATGGAGGTATTCGGAAGATATGTCGGTCATACTGCTTTTAGAGGCGGACTGGGAGCTGAAGCAGACTGCATTTTGCTTCCTGAAATCCCTGTTGATTTTGATGTTGTATATGAGCACATGAAAACAGTTTTTTTTAACAGAGTGATAAGAAGTGATGTTAAGGCAGGGACATATATCATTGTTGCTGCAGAGGGCATACAGACAGCAAGCGGTGAAATACTCTACGATGAATCTGCAGGCGTAGATGCATTCGGCCACAAAAAGCTTGCAGGCGCAGGAAAATATGTAAAACAGCAGCTTGAAAAGCGTTTGAAAAACGATCCTGTTGTATTAGAGTTCATGAAGAAGACAGGGATGTATGCACCCGGAGTTTATGAGATACCGGAGGTTAGGGAAGTCACGCCCGGACATCTTGTGCGCTCAGGCCAGTCATCATCATTTGACGTAGTTTTTGGCCAGAGGGCTGGAGCTGCGGCAGTGCTTCTGCTTCTTGAAGGAAAACAAGGCAGCACTGTTGTTGATGTCGAAGGTAATAACATTCATTACATCCCGACAACTGAGGCAATAAAAAGAAGAGAGGTTGATATAAAAGAGATTGGGCTCTTCGAAAGCCTCGGCACATGTTTTGGAAGAAAACCGCAAAAATTCGATTACAAACTTATTGAGCAGAAAACAAAAATAATAAGACATCTGTAATTCAGGCCTGATATCTAAGAAAAGATCCTGAAAAGCGCAAAAGTTATCCCTGCTCCCACCAGACCGCCGATTGCAACTTCAAGCTTATTGTGAATTTTTTTTGCAACACGACTCTGAGCTATCAGCAGAGCCAACGCAAAGCAGAGAACCGAGGCAAAGATATTTCCAGTTATATAGGTCACAGACATCCACACAGAAAATGCTATAGCAGCATGACCGCTCGGCATCCCTCCTCTTAGAGGATGTCCTTTCTGAAAATATGTCTTTGTTATCACGACGAGTATCAGGATAATTACAACAGCTATTATGGTTATCTCTTCATTCGAGTGCTTTTTAATATAAAAACCCTTTTCCATTACATTCAGAACATATGGGAAAAGAATTATGTAGCCAATGATTGCAGCGCCAAATGCAGTAACAAATACAGCGCCTGCTGCTATATCCTTTACTACCTTTGCCTTTTCGCTGTGAGCCGGAGAAAGAATATCAACCATTGTCTCGATCGCAGTGTTGAACATCTCTGAAAGAAGAACCGCAATAACAGCAAGTGATATTATCAGAAATTCTGTGCGTGTAACACCAAGGACAAAACTAAGAAGAAGAACTAATACAGCGCTGTAAAAATGATATCTTAGATGTCTCTGTGTTTTAGAGGCATGAAGTATGCCTTCGATTGCAAAGTTCGCGCTCTTTATCCATTTTTTTATCGGCATATTGTTAGTGATTTATATTTTACTATATTAACCTTGTATAACCAAGCTTCTACATGCAAAATTAATTTTTTATGTATATAATAGTTACATCTTAAACACCCGTAAATTCGGAATTAGGAGGATTTATGAAAATAATCGAAGGCGAATTACAGGCAAAAGGATTAAAATTCGCAATCGTTGTAAGCAGATTCAATGACTTTATAACCGGCAAACTTCTTGACGGCGCAATAGATGCCCTTGTTCGTCATGGAGCAAACAAGGATGATATTGATGTTGCAAAAGTGCCTGGCTCATTCGAGATTCCTCTGGCAGCCAAAAGACTTGCATCAAAAGGAACATATAATGCAGTGATATGTCTCGGCGCTGTAATACGAGGCGCAACTCCGCATTTTGAGTATGTTGCATCTGAAGTATCAAAAGGCATCGCACATGTATCCATGGAAACAGGTGTCCCAATAGCATTCGGAGTTATTACATCAGACACCATTGAGCAGGCAGTTGAAAGAGCAGGAACAAAGAGCGGAAATAAGGGCTGGGACGCAGCTATAACAGCAATCGAGATGGCACAACTCCTTAAGAGATTATGAGTCTGGAGCAAAAAATCTTTAGTCTTCAATTTTTATCTAAGCCTTTCTTTATCGTATGAAACGCCGTCTTTCAAGAGAATATGTCCTGCAGTTTCTGTTCCAGAATGATTTTTCTGATAAGAAAGAGGCAAAGAACAGTATGAATCAATTTTTTTCAGACAAGCAGGAAGATACAGAGATAATAAAATTCGCAAAAAAGATAATAAACGGCACACTTGAAAAACAGGATGAGATAGACGATCTCATCAAAAAAACAACAGAACATTGGATTCCGGACAGAATAGCTGTTGTTGACAAAAACATCATGAGATCCGCGATTTACGAACTTCTTTTCTGTGATGACATACCTGCTGCGGTAACTATAAACGAAGCAATAGAGATAGCAAAAAAATATTCTACCTTTGAGTCTGCATCATTCATAAACGGCATCCTTGACAAGATTGCAAAAAAAACAAAAAAAAACAAGGCAGAATAGTGAACTGCGCTGTGATTTCAGATGTCCATGGCAATGAGGAAGCTCTGCGCGCAGTACTCCAGGACATAAAGCTGAGAAAAATAAAAGATATTTTGTTTCTCGGCGATGCTGTTGGTTATGGGGCAAATCCGAATGAATGCGTTAAATTACTGAAAAACAACTGCGAGGAAATTATTGCAGGCAATCATGATTATGCAATATTAGGGCTTACTGATGTCAGTAATTTTAATGATTATGCAAGAGCAGCTGTTGAATGGACATCGTCAGTCATGGGAAAAACTTCTCTCTCATTTTTAAAATCTCTTCCTTTAGTAAAAATCTTGGAAAAAGAAGATATTCTTCTTGTTCATTCAACTCCAAAAGAACCGGGAAACTGGAACTACATTCTCTCAAGATGGGATGCTGAAGTGAATTTTCATCATTTCGAACAAAAAATATGTCTTATCGGCCACAGTCATCAGTCTTCAATAATTGAATATTCCATTCATGGTGAAATGATTACTCGCAGACATACAGCAAGGATTGAAGAAACAAAAAGATATATCATAAACGCAGGAAGTGTCGGGCAGTCCAGGGACGGCGACCCCAGGGCATGCTATGCAATCATTAAGGATGAAAAAGTTGAACTTATCAGAGTAAAATATGACATAAGCACAACACAAAAAAAGATGCTCGATGCAGGATTGCCTTTGCCGTTGATTGAAAGACTTGAAAGAGGAGCATAATTAGGAGGAAATATGATAACCCGTTATACAAGACCTGTAATGGGAAAACTCTGGGAACCTGAAAGCAGATACCAGAAATGGCTTGATGTTGAGATCGCTGCATGCGAGGCATGGGCATCAGAAGCAGGGATACCGATGGATGCTCTTGCACGTATAAAAAACAAGGCAAGGTTTGACGTTAGAAGAATCGACGAGATAGAAAAAGTCGTAAAGCACGATGTGATAGCATTTCTTACGAGTGTTGCAGAGCATGTCGGCTCTGAATCAAGATTCATTCATAAAGGGCTGACCTCTTCTGATATTGTTGACACTGCGCTTTCGCTTCTTATGAGAGAAGCAGCAGACATTATTATCAAAGACATAAAAGCCATGATGCCTGTCTTGAAAAGTCAGGCATTGAAATACAAAAACACTCCTGCAATCGGAAGAAGCCACGGCGTTCATGCAGAGCCAATGACATTCGGACTGAAATTTGCTCTCTGGCATGAAGATATGAAGAGAAATCTTTCGAGGATGCAGCGCGCAAGAGAGATAATTAATATCGGTAAACTATCAGGCGCTGTCGGCACTTTCTCGAACATTCCTCCTTCGATAGAAGAAAAGGTTTGCAAAAAACTCGGACTCAAACCAGAGCCTGTTGCAACACAGATTATACAAAGAGACAGACACGCAGAATATCTGACTGCGCTTGCATTGATAGCAGGCTCTCTTGAAAAAATCGCTGTTGAGATACGGCATCTCCAAAGAACAGAGGTATTAGAGGCAGAAGAGCCTTTTGCAAAAGGACAGAAAGGCTCATCAGCAATGCCGCATAAGAGAAATCCTGTTGGATGCGAGAACATCTCAGGTCTTGCGAGATTAGTGCGTTCAAATGCAATGGCTGCATTGGAAGACATTGCACTCTGGCATGAGCGTGATATCTCACACTCATCGGTCGAGCGCGTAATAATCCCTGACAGCACAATACTGGTTGATTATATGCTCGACAGGATGAAAGGCATACTCGAGGGTCTTCATGTCTATCCCGAGAGAATGAAGAAGAACATGGCAAAAAGTTTTGAGCTTTACAATTCACAGCGCGTGCTTCTAAGCCTGATATCAAAAGGCATGACAAGAGAGAATGCCTATGAGATTGTTCAGAGAAATGCTATGCAGAGCTGGAGGAGCGGGACTGATTTCAAAAAAGTGCTTTCTAAAGATAAGGATGTAAAAAAATATCTTAAGGCAAAAGACCTGAACAAAATCTTCGACCTGAAATATTATCTTAAGAATATTGATTTTATATATAAAAGAGTTTTTGGAAAATAAATTAAACTCGTATTATAATCTCTCACCTTTACTATTTATGGAGGCATACGGTCTTAAATGAGTCTTTTACATCTTTATCGGAAACCTGCTCTTGAAGAAACAAAAAAGAACAGCCTTTTAAAAGCTGTTAAGGAAAATATTTCTGAAACCGCAGAAGATATAGAAACAGAATACTGTTTTAATATCGAGACAATTTCTCCGCTCACAGATGAAGAGACCAATATCCTCAGATGGCTTCTTTCAGAGACCTTCGAACCTGAGAATTTTTCTGATAAAAGTTTTTTAACTTTTAACTCTGTTATTGAAGTCGGCCCTAGAATGAATTTCACGACTGCATGGTCAACAAATGCTGTTTCAGTATGCCAAGCGTGCGGCTTAAAAAAAATCACAAGAATAGAACGCTCAAGAAAATATAGACTTAAAACTGATGCTGCTCTGAGCAAAGAAAATCTAAATAAATTCCTGTATGAGATCCACGATCGAATGACTGAGTGCCAGTATCCTGAACCTCTGAAAACATTCGAGACAGGAATTAAATCAAAGCCTGTTTTCTTAATCCCGATGATAGAACAAGGAATCGATGCTTTAAAGAAAATAAATTTGGAGATGGGACTCGGGCTTGACGACTGGGACTTAAATTATTATTACAACCTTTTTGTGAATGACCTGAAGCGAAATCCTACGAATGTCGAATGCTTTGATTTAAGCCAGTCAAACAGCGAACACTCAAGACACTGGTTTTTCAGAGGGAAACTGATTGTTGGCAACAAAGAGATCAAAGAAACACTCATGCAGATAATCAAGCAAACATTGAAGGCAAATCCTAATAACAGTGTTATTGCATTTAAGGATAACTCGAGCGCTATCAAGGGATATGATATAAAAACAATCATCCCAGAAATTCAGGGGAAGTTTTCAAAATTTAAAGAAGCAAAACTTAAATATCATATTATCTTCACAGCAGAGACGCATAATTTTCCAAGCGGAGTTGCTCCGTTTCCCGGAGCAGAAACAGGAACAGGCGGAAGGATCAGGGATGTTCAGGCAACCGGCAAAGGATCTCTGGTTGTTGCAGGAACCGCTGCATATTGTGTCGGGAATCTTAATCTCCCGGGTTACAGCCTTCCATGGGAAGATATAAGTTTTGAGTATCCAGATAATTTAGCTTCGCCTTTACAGATTGAGCTTCAGGCAAGCAACGGAGCATCTGATTATGGGAATAAATTCGGAGAACCTTTGATTCAAGGATTCACCCGCTCTTTTGGGATGAGACTGCCTGACGGAGAAAGGCGCGAATGGATCAAACCGATAATGTTCACAGCCGGAGTAGGCCAGATAGATGCAAGGCACACAGAGAAAAATGAACCTGAAAAAGGAATGCTAGTTACAAAAATTGGGGGTCCTGCTTACAGGATTGGCATGGGCGGAGGCGCTGCATCGAGCATGATTCAGGGAGAAAACATCGCTGAGCTTGATTTCAATGCTGTTCAGCGCGGAGACGCTGAGATGGAACAAAAAGTAAACAGGGTAATCCGTGCATGTGTTGAGATGGGAGAGAAAAATCCAATTGTAAGCATACATGATCAGGGCGCTGGCGGAAATTGCAATGTAGTAAAAGAGATTATTTATCCTGCAGGCGCAAAGATAGAGGTAAGAAAAATACAATCAGGGGACAACACCCTCTCAGTCCTTGAGCTTTGGGGCGCTGAATATCAGGAACAAAACGCGCTTCTTATAAAACCGGAACATGCAGAACTTTTCGAAGATATATGCAAAAGGGAAAAAGTTCCGTGCGCATTCATAGGACAGATAACAGGCGACGGATACATAATTCTTTATGATGAAACTGACGGAAGCACGCCTGTTAATCTTGACCTGAAAAAAATCCTCGGAGAGATGCCGCAAAAAACATTTAAGCTGGACAGGATCAAGCCGCATCTTGAGCCTTTAAATCTGCCAGAAGGTCTGACTGTCAAATCTGCATTGGACAGGGTGTTGAGGCTTGTGTCTGTTGGCTCAAAGAGATTTCTTACAAATAAAGTGGATAGATGCGTCACAGGGCTTATCGCAAGACAACAGTGCGCAGGGCCTCTACATCTGACTGTTTCTAATGTTGCTGTTATAAGTCAGAGCCATTTTGCAGATGATAAAAATAATTATACAGGCGCAGCAATATCAATAGGCGAGCAGCCAATAAAAACATTAATAGATCCTTCTGCTGCTGCTCGGCTTACAGTGGGCGAGGCATTAACAAACATTGTCTGGGCAAAGATAAGCGCTATTGAAGATATCAAATGCTCGGGCAACTGGATGTGGGCAGCAAAACTTCCAGGCGAAGGAGCCAGACTTTTTGATGCGGCAATTGCCTTAAGAGACATAATGCTCGAATTAGGCATTGCAATCGACGGGGGGAAAGACAGTCTTTCGATGGCAGCAAAAGTCACGGACAAAAATAAAAAAACCGAGATGGTAAAATCTCCGGGCACACTGGTTATCTCAGCATATGCAGCCTGCCCTGATGTAACAAAAGTTATTACTCCTGATATTAAACAGCCCGGCAAGAGCAGGCTGATTTATATTGATTTAGGAAATAACAAAAACAGAATGGGCGGAACCGCGCTTGCTCATGTATATAACCAGATTGGGAATGAATCTCCTGATGTTGATAATTCAAAACTTCTTAAAAATTCATTTAATGCTGTTCAGGAACTGATATCAGAAAATTTGATCCTCTCAGGCCATGACAGAAGCGACGGTGGACTAATAACAACTCTGCTTGAGATGGCTTTTTCTGGAAACTGCGGAGTGGAGATTGATTTAAATGGAAAAGGCAGAGAGCTTGAGATTCTATTCTCAGAAGAACTCGGACTTGTTTTTGAATATCTTTCTGAAGATGAGAAAAAGATTCTGAATATCCTAAAGAATTTTTCTGTGCCTTTTCAGATCATCGGAAAAACTACAGAGAAAAAAAATATTGTCGTAAACATTAATAATAAGATTGTATTAAATGAAGACATGAGAGTTTTAAGAGACATATGGGAAGAGACAAGCTCTCAGCTTGACAGGCTTCAGGCAGATCCTGAATGCGTTGTCGAGGAAAAGAAAAACATCTTTGACAGGACTTCGCCTTCATATAAACTCACTTTCTCTACTGATATAACTCCTGACGCTGTTATGAAAAATAAAACAAAACCTTCTGTTGCAATAATACGCGAGGAAGGCAGCAACAGCGACAGAGAGATGACCTCTGCATTTTATCAAGCAGGTTTTGAAACATGGGATGTGACAATGACAGATTTTCTTGAAGGCAGAGTAAATCTGGATAATTTCAGGGGCATTGCATTTGTCGGCGGATTCAGTTATGCAGATGTCCTCGATTCTGCAAAGGGATGGGCAGGAGTTATCAAGTTCAATAAAAAGATATTTGAACAATTCCAGAAATTTTATGAAAGACCTGACACATTCAGCCTTGGCGTATGCAATGGCTGTCAGTTGATGGCTCTGCTTGGATGGGTGCCGTGGAGCGGGATACAAGACAAAGATCAGCCGCGGTTTATTCATAATATCTCGGGAAGATTCGAATCGAGATTTTCGACAGTAAAAATATTTGAAAGTCCTTCGATAATGCTCAAGGGAATGGAAGGCTCGATATTAGGAATATGGGTTGCTCACGGAGAAGGCAGGGCATATTTTCCTGATGAAAGTTTTCTTAAAAAAGTCGAAAGCAGCGGGCTTGCGCCTGTCAGATATGTTGACGATCAAGGCAATGTAACTAATAAATATCCGTTTAATCCTAACGGCTCATTAAACGGGATTGCAGCGCTCTGTTCTTCTGACGGCCGTCATCTTGCAATAATGCCCCATCCTGAAAGAACATTCTTAAAATGGCAGTGGCCATGGATGCCTGAGGACTGGAAGAAAAAATTAAAAGTATCTCCATGGCTAAGATTATTCCAGAATGCAAGACAGTGGTGCGAAAAATAGATCCTGTATTTTAAAATGTCATGTTTTATAAAATTCTGGCTGATGCAGTTGTCATAATCCATTTTCTCTGGATAATATTTATAATCTTCGGCGTATTCTGGGGAACAAGAAATAAAACCGTAAAAATAATCCATATCTCAGCTCTTGCATTTGCGGTAATAATTCAGGTCTCAGGATGGTACTGTCCGCTCACACATTTAGAAGTCTGGTTAAGAGCTAAACACGATCCTGCGCTTTCTTACACAGGTTCGTTCATAGCTTATTATGCAGAAAAAATAGTTTATATAAATCTTCCGAGAGACCTGATTATAATGCTCACAATATTTTTTGCAGGATTAAATATTTTCTTATATCTGCATAAAATAAAAAAATAAAAATTTTATATTTCAATCTTGACTCGAAGACTTTAATCTGATAATCTTTTCTTCATATGGATTTCGACAGGAAAAAAATTTTGGTTGCCGACGACAGTAAAACCTTCCTGATGTATACCACTTTGTTAGTGAAAAGAATGGGCTTTAATCCAATCTCAGCTGAAAACGGAATAGAAGCAATAAAAATCATGACTTCAATGCTTCCTGATGCTGTGATGCTTGATGTGCATATGCCTGTACTTGATGGAATTAAGACACTCAATCATATCAAGAGTGATTTAAGGACATCGAATATTCCTGTAATAATGATTTCTGTTGAATATGACGAAGATACAATAGCTAAATGTAAAAAATTCGGCTGTAATGATTATCTGACAAAGCCCTTGAAAATAAAACAATTACATTCAACTCTCCAGAACTGCCTTTTCAGTTCAGAAGGGAAACCCAGAAAACATATCAGGGTTTCTTTTAATGAAAAAGTTATAATTAAACATAATAACAATAAGTTCGATTTTGAATCTGAAAATCTTTCAGAAAGAGGTATATTTTTGAGCGGCAAAGAACATCTGCCGGTTGGTTCACATGTTCAGGTTAATTTCCCAATCAAAGACATGGATGCACTGTCGTTAGACGGAATAGTTATATACACAAAATCACTTTCAGGGCAAAATCCTTCAAGGATTCCAAGAGGCATGGCTATTGAATTTAAAGAGCCCAATATTGATGCTGCCGCAATCTTAAAAAATCATGTAACAAAGTTACTGGCTGATGATATTTTGCAGAATCAAGAAGAGCCTTTTTTTGATGCAGGTTGATAACCCTGTAAAAGTCCAGTAAAAATAAATTTTTCTTTTTTGTTTGAATATATACCAAATAAAAACAAAACCAACTTATTTCAGGAACAAAGCCATTTGTTCGAGGTGTTCACCTGGGAAGCAGATAGGATAGTTGTTGTCAAAGCATGCTGAGCAGTAATTTTCAGGGTTAGGCACCAGACTCTTCATGCCTTCGATGCTTAAATAGGAAAGTGTGTCTGCTGTTATAAACTTTCTTATCTCCTCTACATAATGGGATGATGCTATCAGTTCCTGTCTTGTCGGAGTATCAATCCCGTAAAAACACGGACCAATTGTAGGAGGAGAGCTTATTCTTACATGTACTTCTTTTGCGCCTCCCTGCTCCCTTAGCATTTTTACAATTTTTTTACTTGTTGTCCCTCTTACGATCGAATCATCTATAACTACTACTCTTTTTCCTTCAAGAATTTTTCTTACTGGATTTAGTTTTATCTTAACGCCAAAATGTCTGATGCTCTGCTTTGGCTCTATAAATGTTCTTCCTACATAGTGGTTTCTTATGAGGCCAAAATCAAAAGGTATTTTGCTCTCATCCGAAAAACCCAGCGCAGCAGGCACACCTGAGTCCGGCACTGGAATTACAAGGTCTGCATCAACACCGGATTCCCTTGCAAGCTGGGCACCTAACTGCTTTCTAATTTCATTTACATTTTGTCCGCCGAATATATAGCTGTCGGGTCTTGAGAAATATATGAATTCGAATATACATGATGCCTGTCTTGGAGCTGTAAGTACTTTCATTGATTTAAGACCATGCTCATTGCTTATAAGCATCTCTCCGGGTTCTATATCACGGATGTATTTTGCGCCTATAAGATCCAATGCGCATGTCTCTGATGCAACAACATAAGCGCCGTCAACACTGCCGAGGCTTAGAGGCCTAACTCCGTAAGCATCTCTTATTGCAATCAGCTCTTTTTCCCTTATTATTAAAAGGCTGAATGCACCGCAGATCTGTTTTGCCGCCTGAATAGCCCTGTCATAAAAATCATTTCCTTTGGAATGTGCTATCAGGTGGACGATCACCTCGCTGTCTGATGTTGATTGAAATATAGCGCCCTGCCTTTCCAGATCTGCCCTGAGTTCAGCTGCATTCACAAGATTCCCGTTATGTGCGATTGCAAGTGTGCCTAAAGCGAAATTAGCCATTATAGGCTGAACGTTTTTTAGAACACTGCTTCCTGCGGTCGAATATCGGTTATGACCGATTGCAATATTTCCCGGAAGTTTTTTCAGACGCTTCTCACTAAAGATATCTGCTACAAGTCCCATGGCTTTTTCTAGATGAAGCGTTTTCCCGTCAGACGAACAGATGCCTGCGCCTTCCTGTCCCCTGTGCTGCAGAGCGTACAAGCCAAGATACGTCAGATTAGCTGCTTCAGGATGGCCATATACTCCAAAAACACCGCATTCTTCATGAATATCGTACAGCATGCTGTATTTTAACATATAATCGGCTGACACACTTTATTTAAGACTTGTATAATCATTTTATTGCCATGAATCTCTTAAACTTATACAATAAGGTTATAAATGGAAAATATTTAAAATAAAATAACTTTAAAAGGAGGATTCATGACAGCAATTCTTATTATTTTTCTGGCATTAATCGTTTTTTCTCTGCTCTTGATGATAATTATCTTCAACTCGCTGGTGTCTCTGAGAAATCTGGTTCAGAATGCATGGAAACAGATCGATGTTCAGTTAAAAAGAAGGCATGACCTTATCCCGAATCTTGTCTCGACAGTAAAAGGCGCTATGGAGTTCGAGCAGGACACACTAGAAAAAGTTATCAACGCAAGGGCAAAGGCGGTCTCGGCGTCCGGAGTTCAGGATAAGGCTGATGCTGAAAACATGCTCACACAAGCTCTGGGCAGGCTCTTTGCGGTCATGGAGAATTATCCAAATTTAAAATCGAATGAAAACATCCTCAAACTTCAGGAAGAATTAACAACAACCGAAAACAGAATAGGATTCGCGCGCCAGCTATATAATGATCTGGTTGCTCAGTACAGAATCAAGCAGGAAGTATTCCCCAATAATATGATCGTTTCTATTTTAAGCGGGTTTAGCAAAGAAGAATATTTCAAGGCAGAAGAGGCTGACCGCGCAGTGCCGAATACTGACTTGAGCATCCGCAAAAAATAAATTAAATGGCTTTGACATTCTATGATATCGAGAAACAGAAGACATGGAGAATAGGAATATTCTTTGTCGTTCTGTTTTTTATCTACCTTGGGGCAATATTTGCTTTGGCTCTTGCCTTTGTTCCGTTTGCGATGTTCATCAATCCCTCGGGCATGTACAATCTCATTACATCAGGACATATACCTACGATTATAATCTTTGCGTGTATTTTTTCTTCTGTTCACTTTTATTTTTCTGCATCGAATGCTGTTCAGTATGTTAAAAATAATATAGGCGCAATAAATCCAGACCCTTCGGATGAGATACACAAGCAACTCTTAAACATAACCGATGAGATACAGATCGCATCCGGCAATAAAAACAAGATAGAATGCGTTGTTATTCCTACTCTTTCAATGAATGCGCTCTCGGCAGTTGACCTTAAAGGGAACGGCGTAATAGCTATAACAGAAGGTCTTATCTCAAGAGTGTCACGCGCTCAACTAGAGGCTGTGATGGCGCATGAGGCATATCATATACTCTCAGGAGATTGTCAGCAGGCAACGGTTGCAGCCAGTCTCTTCGGAATCCCTTCTGCAGTTATCGAAAAAATACAGACTTTGTCAGAAAACGAGAAGCCTGTAATTGCATCGCCTGCTTTTTTACTTGCATGGATTCTGATAAAACTCGGATATCTTCTTAATCTCTTTATATCAAGACAGAGGGAATACAGGGCTGATGCAGGAGCAGTGAAGATGACAAGAAATCCGCTTGCGCTTGCAGAGGTTCTTCATCTGCTCTCGCGCAGATGGAAAGGCGCGGGATTCATAAGCAATGGGCTTGAGATGCTATGCATAAGCAGTCCTTCGACCAGTCCACTCGATGAATCAGAAGGATTTGTTGCTGATCTCTTATCCACTCATCCTCCTATCAGTAAAAGAATTTCTGTTCTTCTGAATATGGCTCATGCAAATATATCCGAACTTGAAAAGACTAAAAAACCTTCTTTTGAGGATAAGATTAAAAAATCTGCAGGCAGCATGTTTTATGTGCTCGATAACAAATATCAGTGGCAGGGCCCCTTTTCATTGCAAGAAATTTCAGAGCTTCCATGGTTTTCTACTCTTACATGGATAAGCCCTGATGGTGTAACATTGACAAAGGCATCGGATAATGAGGTCTTAAATACAGTATTTAAAGAAAAATTGAGATTAGAGAATAATCCTAAGACAGACTATCAGTGTCCTGTCTGTCATCATAATCTTGTTGAAAAGACATATGATAAAACAACCGTATATCAATGCAGATTCTGCGGCGGCTCTCTGATGGGAGACGAGAAAATATCCCGCATAATCGCCAGAGGAGACGGGTGTTATCCTGATAGAATAAAGCTTATGTCAGACATCCTGCTCAAGGAAAATCAGATGAGAATGATGAAAAAAACAAATAATAAACAGCCTGCAGAACTTCTGAGCTGTCCGAAATGCAGTAAAAAAATGATGCGTTCATTTTACAGCATGGCGTATCTTGTGGAATTAGACAGATGCGCTTTGTGCAGGCTGACATGGTTTGAAGCAGACGAATTAAAGATACTTCAGTGTATGATAGAAAATAAAATGGCCGGCAAGCCGATAAAATATAATTCTTGAATGCGGGGTGAATATGAAAAGAAGAGAATTTTTAAAATTGGCAGCTGCCGCGGGACTAGCATCTTCAGGCATAGGCAGGCTTGTAAATACTGTCGAGGCAGCGCAGATTCCTGATCTTGTCGTTGCCCATGGTTCATCTCCTTCAAATATTACTCGCGCAGCTATCGATACAATGGGTGGAATAAAAAAATTCATATCCAGAGGGGACATTGTGGTTGTAAAGCCTAACATTGCGTGGGACAGACTCCCTGAGCATGCTGCAAATACAAATCCAGAAGTTGTTGCAACAGTCATCCAGATGTGTTTCGAGGCAGGTGCAAAAAAAGTTAAGGTCTTTGACAGGCCGGTCAATGATCCGAGACGCTGTTATGTTCAGAGCGGGATTGGAGATGCATCAAAAAAAGCAGGCGCGGAAGTCTCTTTTGTGGATGAGAGGAAATTTAAAGAAATAACAATAAAAGGCAATGCCCTCAAATCATGGCCTCTATACACAGAGATATTGGAAGCAGACAAAATTATTAACATACCCATAGCAAAACATCACGGTCTTTCAAAACTCACAATGTCCATGAAGAACTGGATGGGAGTGATGGGCGGAAGAAGAAGCAGCATTCACCAGCGGATAGATGAAAGTCTTGCCGACCTCGGGATCATCATAAAACCAACATTAACTATACTTGATGCTGTAAGGATACTTACAGGAAATGGTCCGCAGGGCGGAGATATTGCTGATGTTAAAAAACTCGATACTGTAATTGTCGGAGTAGATCAGGTCGCGGTTGATTCTTATGGAGCAACGCTTTTTGGGATGAAGGGAAGCGACCTCGGTTATCTGAAGATTGCAGATAAGATGGGACTAGGCAGAACAGACATTGAAAGACTCATGATTAAAAAAATAAACATCTAATGAAGAATCTGCGCAGGATAACACAAGGTTTATTTTTACTTGTCTTTATTTTTCTTTTTCTCCAGACAGAATCTAAGGGCAGGGATGAACTTGGCTATCCTGTAAAAATATTCCTCGACTTCGACCCTCTGATATCCATAACAACTTTGTTGTCGAATCATTCTGTTGCCGAAGGTTTTTATCTCTCGATAATCACAATAATCGCAACACTTCTGCTCGGAAGGGTTTTCTGCGGATGGGTCTGTCCTTTGGGCACTTTGAACAACATCATAGGCTCTCTCAAAAAGTATAATCCAAAAACAAAACCTCTTAATTGGCATAAAATTAAATATTATATTCTGATATTTTTAATCACATCATCTGTTTTCACTTTGCAGCTCTCAGGGATTCTGGATCCGCTCTCTCTGCTCATAAGGTCATTTTCAGTGAGCATATATCCGATATTTAATTATTCTGTAAGCGCATTCTTTGACGCTATATATAATCTAAACATCAGCGGACTATCTTCGATTTCAGAACCAGTATTCTCAGTTCTTAAAAAAACCCTGCTCTCATTCCAGCAGCCTTTTTATCTTCAGGCAGCGTTCGTTGGCGGGATATTTATTTTTATTCTTGGTCTTAATCTTTTTGAAAAAAGATTCTGGTGCAGATATTTCTGTCCTCTTGGAGCGCTGCTCGGAATTCTTTCGAGATTTTCCATTCTAAAAAGATCTGTGAGCGAAGGATGCAACTCATGCGGCGCATGCGGCAGTGTGTGTCAGGGCAATGCCTCGCCTGATCAAAAAGAAAAATGGAGGGATGCAGAGTGCTACTACTGTTGGAACTGCGACGATATATGCCCTCAAAATGCAGTGAGCTTTGGATTCAAAGGCAGGAAGGCATCAGCATCAATGGATTTAGGAAGAAGAAGAGTGGTTACATCAATGATTACAGGAATCTCTGTTCTGCCTTTTCTCAGACAGAATCCGTTTTTAAATTCAGGCCATTATAAACAGGATTTAATAAGACCTCCCGGTTCTCTTGAAGAAAAAGATTTTCTTCAAAAATGCGTAAAATGCGGCGAATGTATGAAGGTCTGCATCACAAACGGACTTCAACCGACTTTTTTGGAAGCAGGGTTTGAAGGGATATGGTCTCCGATTCTTGTGCCGCGGATTGGATACTGCGAATACAGATGCACTCTGTGCGGACAGGTCTGCCCAACAGGCGCGATAAAAAAATTGGATTTAAAAGAAAAAGCGAAGATAAAAATAGGTCTTGCTATGATAGACAAAGGCAGATGCCTGCCTCATGCACATGCAACTCCATGCATCGTGTGCGAAGAAGTCTGTCCTACTCCTAAAAAAGCAATATGGTTTGAAAAAACAAAGGTCAGAGACAGAAACAGAAAGGAGATTCTTATTCAACAGCCGAGAGTTGACCTTGATCTCTGCATTGGCTGCGGAATCTGCGAGACAAAGTGTCCTGTTGTTGATAAACCTGCGATATATGTGACAAGCATCGGAGAGTCCCGTTCAAAAGAAAATCAGGTCTTGCTTAAATAATCTTAAAAATGTTTTGAAATAAATTTATTAAGCCCATCGATATAAGTCTTTCCTGATATTACAAAACCTTCATTATGAGTTCCTGATATCTCGAGAAATTCCTTGGGTCCTTTTGCAGCATAAAAAATCTCTAAGCCGTGTTCGAATGGTATCATCTCATCCTGCGGGCTGTGGATAAAAAGCTTGGGAGTGTTTATGTTTTTGACTTTATCTATTGTGGAATATTGAAAACGTGATATGAGTTTTACAGGCAGGTACGGATAAAGCCTTTGCCCCAGTTCAGGTATGGATTTGAATCCTGATTCAATAATCAATGCACCTGCCTTATGCTTTGAGGCAAGTTCAGCAGCAACAGCGCTTCCCAGTGATCTGCCGAAAATAAGAATTTTTTTAGGAGATATACGTTTTGTTTTAACAAGATAATCCCATGCCGCTTCTGCGTCCAAATATGTCCCCTTCTCTGTTGGTCTGCCCCCGCTTTTCCCGTAACCCCTGTAATCAAAAATAAGCACGCTCATTCGCAGATCATGGAATATGAGTATTGAATCGGTCCTGTGCGAGATATTTCCAGCATTGCCGTGACAGAAAAGAACAACTCCCCTTTCATTCTTAGCCGGAATATACCAAGCTGAAATGTTCACTTTGTCGCTTGTTTCTATTGTAAGGTTCTCAAATTTCAGGCCGATATTTTTAGGGTTTTTCGCTATATCTTTAGTTGGGAAATAAACCATATTGTCCTGGAATGCATAAACAAATAATATTAGCAGAAGATAACCTGAAGCAATTCCTATAACAGAAGCTATAAATACTCTTTTAACTTTATTGTTCATAATATTAAATCCATGCTCTGCATCATAAAGCAAGAATATTATATAATAACCAAAGCCGAAGTGGCGGAACTGGCAGACGCGCTAGGTTCAGGGTCTAGTGGTCGCAAGACTGTGCGGGTTCAAATCCCGCCTTCGGCACCAATTTTTATCGCTTCTTTTAAATCAACTGCTCCTGAATAAATCGCTTTTCCGACAATTACTCCCCATAGATTTTTTATTTGTTTGAGGTTTTTAATGTCTTCTAATGACGAAACTCCGCCTGATGCGATGACGGGAATTTGAACATTGTCAACCATTTCCAGCATTGCTTTTATATTCGGGCCTGTGAGCATTCCGTCTCTGGAAATATCTGTGTATATTATTCCTGCTGCTCCTGAGTTCTCAGAATCTCTCGCAAGTTTTTTTGCGTCGAAATCAGTATCCTCGACCCAGCCTTTTACAGCAGCCTTCCCATTTCTTGCGTCTATCCCTACAAGAATTTTACCGTAGTATTTTTTGCAGGCTTCTTTAAAAAGATCAGGATTCTCTATTACTGCAGTGCCTAGTATTATTCTGTTGACGCCGATATTTATCAGTTTGTCGATTTTTTTTATATCCCTGATTCCTCCGCCGACTTCTATATCAAGAGAGACTGCTTTTCTTATTTCTATGATTGCGTCAAGATTTTTCTGACTTCCTGTGAATGCGCCGTCAAGGTCGACAACATGCAGAAGTTTTGCTCCGCAGGACTCCCATAGTCTTGCTGTTTCAGCAGGCGAATTTGAATAAACAGTAACTTCTTCTTTTTTCCCCTGAAGAAGCCTTACGCATTGTCCTTGCTTCAAATCTATTGCAGGAATAACGATCATGGAGTAATATAACATAATATATTACGCATAGATTACTGACACTCAGACTAAATTCTATTAGAGGAAAAATGAAAAATCTAGAAGCAAAATTAAAAAAATATACTGCAGTTGGCATGATTTTATTTGTATTTGCCGCATCAAGCTTAATATGCCCTAACAGCGCATCTTCATTTACCATTCCGGAAAAATTTACATATGACATAACATGGACAGGCATAAAAGCCGGCACATCAACACTCGAAATAACAGAAACAGACGAGCATATCAAGATTATGAGCACTGCAAAATCTGCAGACTGGGTGTCTGTTTTCTACACGGTTGAAGACAGAATAGAAAGCACTCTGTTGAAAAATCCACATATAGCTTTCGGCGCACAGCCTTCTCATTACAGAGTGAAGATACGGGAGGGCAGACACAGAAGAGATAAAGAATTTGTTTTTAGAAACGATATCAGTAAAGTTACTTATATTGATTACATAAACAATGAAAAAATTGTCTACGATCTTCCGTCATTTGCCTTCGACACTCTTGCAAGCTTTTACTATCTTAGAACTCTTCGACTCGAAGTCGGGAAATCCCTTCACGTTACTGTTTTCGACAATAAAAAAGTCTGGAATGTTGAGGTTTTCGTGCTGAAAAAAGAAAAAATAATGACACCGAAGGGAATGGTAGATACTCTCCTCGTAAAGCCCTCTATGCAGTCTGAGGGAATTTTCTTCAAAAAAGGCGATGTCTATATATGGGTTACTGATGACGAAAAGAGAATTCCTGTCAAACTCTCTGCCAAAATAGCGATAGGCTCTGTCACAGCCACAATTACCGGAGGCATGTATTGATCCCACTGTCAGTTGTGATCATTACAAAAAATGAAGAAAAAAATATAGCTGACGCTTTAGAAAGCGTAAGAGATGCCGCGGAGATAGTTATTTTTGATTCATTCAGCACAGATAAAACATTGGAGATATGTAAAAAATACACAGACAAAATTTTTCAAAAAGAATGGCAGGGATACGCAAAGCAAAAACAGTCTGCGGTAGATATTGCTAAGAACAGATGGGTTCTTATACTTGATGCGGATGAGCGAGTTACTGCTGAACTCAAAAATGAGATAAAAAATGCAATAGAAAATGATGGATTTGATGGGTTTTATCTTCCAAGAAAAAATTTTTTCTTGGGCAAGTGGATAAAACACAGCGGCTGGTGGCCTGATTATACCCTCAGAGTTTTCAAAAAAGATTCAGGACATATGGAAGAGCGGGAAGTTCATGAAAAAATAATTTTGAATGGCAGCGCTGCATACCTTAAAAACCATCTTGAGCACTATACTTATACCTCAATCTCGGAGTTTATAAAAAAAATGGATAATTATTCCTCTCTCAGCGCAAGAGAGATGGAAAAAAATGGGGTTTCAGCCGGAATTTTTGATTTGACAATAAAGCCCCTTGCCACATTCATCAAGATGTTTTTTATAAGAATGGGCTTTATGGATGGATTGCATGGATTGATACTTGCAGTATTTTACAGTTATTATACTTTCCTCAAATACGCAAAAACATGGGAAATGAGCAAAAAATAATCGGAGGATTCAGATGCAGATTGGGATAATAGGAACAGGTTACGTAGGTCTTGTTACTGGAGCCTGTTTTGCAGAGTTCGGCTTGAATGTAATTTGTGTAGACAAAGATAAGAAGAAAATACGCACTCTCAAAAAAGGACATATACCATTTTACGAACCAGGACTTGATGATGTTGTTCAGAAAAACATCAAAAACAAAAGATTGAAATTCACAACAAAAATTAAAGAGGCAGTAGAGTCCTCTTCAGTAATATTCATTGCAGTGGGAACTCCTCCAAGAGGAGACGGTTCTGCTGATCTTAGTTATGTTGAAGGAGTTTCCAAGGAAATATCAAAGCATATGAACAGCTATAAGATCATCGTAACAAAGAGCACTGTCCCTGTTGGTACCGGCAGAAAACTCAAAGAAATAGTCTCAAAACACCTCAGCGAAGAAATTGATTTTGATATTGTCTCAAATCCTGAATTTCTCAGGGAAGGCGCGGCAATAGAGGATTTTATGAGGCCCAACAGAGTCATCATAGGCGCACACAGCCATAAGGCAATAGCAGTGATGAAGGATCTTTATAAGCCTCTCTATCTGCTAGAAACACCTTTTGTTATAACTGATATAGAGACAGCTGAATTGATAAAATACGCCTCTAATTCTTTCCTTGCAGCAAAAATCTCATTTATAAACGAGATAGCAAATTTGTGCGAAAAGGTCGGCGCTGATGTTAATACCGTTGCCAAAGGCATGGGGCTTGATCATAGGATTGGTTCCAAGTTTCTTCATGCAGGCCCTGGGTTCGGAGGATCATGTTTTCCAAAAGATGTAAAGGCTCTTCTGAATGCGGGTAAAAAAAATAATGTTGCTATGAATGTTGTCAAGGCAGTTATTAAAACTAATGACATGCAGCGTGATCTCGCAGTTCAGAAGATAAAAAAAGAGCTTAAAAATCTCAAAGGTAAAAAAATTGCAGTGCTTGGAATTGCATTCAAGCCAAATACAGATGACATACGCGAAGCCCCTTCTCTTTTCATAATCGAGAAACTAATCAAGTATGGAGCAAAAGTGACAGCATATGATCCGGCTGCAATAGACAATGCAAAAGAAATAATGCCAGATATTAATTACTGCAAGGGAATTTCAGAAGCAATTAAGGGCGCCGATGCCATCGTAATTGTCACGGAATGGAATGAGTTTAGAAATCTGGACATGGATAAAATAAAGAAACTCCTTAAACAGCCTTATTTCTTTGATCTGAGAAATATCTACGAGCCGGAAAAAATGAAACAGCTCGGCTTCAAGTATTTCTCTACTGGAAGGATATAAAACTGTACGGCTGCCTTAAAGCTTTTAAGCTCTAAGCCTTATAAGTCCAATAGCAAATCTAAATCTGCGTGCTTAAAAATCTAAGCTGTTTTGCAGCCGGCAACCAGATTAAGATTGGCGTCCTGAACTTTATACGCAAGTTTTTCCTTACCGTTGAAGGAAAGTATTCCCCTCTTCATCTCGACCACAGACGGGTTTTTACACTTAAACTTCTCAATAAGGAAATTTGCAGCAGCCTCAGGCTTGATGATGTCTCCGCATGTGAAGATATCAACAGCAGCATAACCATATTCAGGCCATGTGTGAATAGACAAATGCGACTCAGCTATAATTACCATGCCGCTTATTCCAAATGGACTGAATTCATGGAAGGAAACATCAATGATAGTTGCTCTGGCCTTTTTTGCTGCCGAGACCATCGCATTTTTGACTTTCTCGAGGCTTTTGATTATCTCAGGGTCACAATCCTTAAGCTCAACCAATAAGTGTTTGCCTAAAGCATGCAACTCTCTACCTCCCCCCAGTTATTTCTGTTAAGAGAGTACTACGACCCTCTATTAGTCAAATAAATTACAGCAAATTGACCTGCTTGTCAAGAATTTTTTGAGTCGCAGGTTTTTGAAAAGTTTTCAGAAAAACTTTTTTTGCCAAATTTGTCTGATTGAATTTCTTTTTCGATCGCATTAAGCTATATTATAAACAAAATAAAAAAATGCAGCCGGTGAAAATTTAAGGAGAAAACAAGATGCTTGATGTGAAAATTGCCAGAGAAAATCCGGAAAAAGTTATTGAAGCCCTGAAAAAAAGAAATTGTGATTCTTCGATAATAGAAAAATTTCTGACAATAGAAAATGAACGCAGAGCCTTGCTGAAAACAATTGAAGAACAGCGGGAAAAGAGGAACAAACTCTCAGAGGATATTGCAAAACGCAAAAGAGAAAAAAAAGATGCTTCTCAAAATCTCGAAGAAGCAAAAAAAATTGCCGACTTTATATCTGAAAACGAAGCAGTCCTGAAAGTCATGGAAGAAAGATCAACAAATGAACTTCTTCTCATACCGAATATCCCGCACGAAACTGTGCCTGTTGGAAAAGATGAGGATGAGAATGTTGAAATAAGAAAATTCGGTATTCCAAGAGAATTTGATTTCACACCATTGAACCACTGGGATATTGCAGCCATGCTGGATATCATAGATTTTGACAGAGCATCAAAAATCTCAGGTGCAAGATTCAGTTTGATGAAAGGACACGGAGCAAAACTCGAAAGGGCATTGATGAATTTCATGCTTGATATAAATACATCGAAAGGTTACAAGGAAATATTCCCTCCGATATTGGTCAATAAAGAATCGATGACAGGAACAGGCCAGCTGCCGAAATTTGAGATGGAGCTTTTTAAAGTCGTTGATCCAGAGCTTTATCTAATTCCAACAGCGGAAGTTCCAGTAACAAACATTCACAGAGATGAGATTTTAAATGAAACCGACTTGCCGATTTACTATACAGCTTATACTCCGTGTTTCAGACGCGAGGCAGGCTCCTACGGAAAAGATACCAGAGGGTTGATAAGACAGCATCAGTTCAACAAGGTTGAGATAGTGAAATTTGTGAAACCAGAAAATTCTTATGATGAACTTGAGAAACTTACAAATAATGCAGAAGATATACTTCAGAAACTCGGTCTTCCTTACAGGATCATGTCTCTTTGCACAGGAGACATTGGTTTTTCAGCAGCCAAGACTTATGACATTGAAGTATGGCTGCCGGGACAAAACAAATATAGAGAAATCTCTTCTTGCTCGAATTTTGAGGATTTTCAGGCAAGAAGGGCAAATATAAGATTCAAGCGCGAAGGCAAAAAAGGAACTGAGTTTGTTCACACGCTCAATGGTTCAGCTCTAGCAATAGGAAGAACAGTCGTTGCCATCCTCGAAAACTTTCAGCAGAAAGACGGAAGTGTTATTGTGCCGGAGGCGTTGAGAAAGTATATGGGTGTAGAGGTAATAAAATAGTTTTTTTATCTCGGTGAAATTTTATTTATGGTACGAACATCTGTATTGTCCTTCCAAAAAAATTACACACAAGGAAATCGCAAACAACGGTAGGGGATTTTTGGAGGCGGCGAGCGGATTTGAACCGCTGCATAAAGGTTTTGCAGACCTCCCCCTTAGCCACTTGGGTACGCCGCCAATTGGAGCGGGAAACGGGGCTCGAACCCGCGACCCCAACCTTGGCAAGGTTGTGCTCTACCACTGAGCTATTCCCGCATCAAACGTGATAAGTTGAAACTTAATAAGTTAAAAAAGTGAAGGTTTAAAACTAAAAAGTATAACTCTTAACTTATAACTTCCTAATGAGTTATACTAACCAATACTAATGAAAATAAAGGGATTTTGTCAATATGCTCTATCCTGATTTAAAAGAATTTCAGTCATTATGCAAAAAAGGAAACCTGATCCCGGTTTACAGAGAAATACTCGCTGACCTGGACACGCCTGTCACTGCATTCTATAAAATTAACGGTAATCTATCATTTCTTCTTGAGAGTGTTGTCGGAGGTGAGAAATGGGCGAGGTACTCTTTCCTCGGTTCAAATCCATCAAAGATCATAAAAAGCAGCGGCAAAAAAATTGAGATAAAAGAAGCCGGGAAAAAACCGGTAATATTCGAATCAGAAAATCCTATCGATGCGCTGAAAAAAGAGATCTCGATGTATAAGCCTGTTGATCTTCCAGGTCTTCCAAGATTTTCAGGAGGACTTGTAGGATACATAGGTTATGACATGGTCAGATTTTTCGAAAAAATCCCTGATAAAAAAATGATCTCGCTCAATATGCCTGATATGTTTTTCATGCTCGCCGACACAATGCTGATCTTTGATAACCTCAAACAGAAAATAAAAATCGTCTCTAATGTTCACATAGATGATAAAAACCCTGTAAAGGCATACAAGGAAGCTGTCCTGAAAATTGATGCCATTGTTCAAAAAATAAAAAAACCTTTGAAAAATAAGAGTGCAAATACTAAAAGAAAAGTTTTAAAACAAAAAAAATTTAAATCCAATTTTAAGACCAGAAGCGAATTTGAAAAAGCAGTTTTAAAATCTAAGGAATATATTTCATCAGGAGATATTTTTCAGGTTGTTCTTTCACAGAGGTTCGAGCGAGGAATCAGCATCGAGCCTTTTGATATTTACAGGGCTCTGCGAATAATCAATCCCTCTCCGTATATGTATTTTATTAATACTGGAGATACAAAAATAATTGGTTCATCTCCTGAGATATTGGTTAGGCTCGAAGACAAAAAAATAGTGCTCAGGCCTATTGCCGGCACAAGACAAAGAGGAGAGACAGATTCAGAAGACAAGCAGCTCGAGGCTGAACTTAAAAAGGATCCAAAAGAAATTGCAGAGCATATTATGCTTGTTGACCTTGGACGAAATGACGTAGGACGCGTTGCTGAAAAAGGTTCTGTTGAAGTTACTGAGTTAATGGGCATCGAAAAATACAGTCATGTTATGCACATGGTCTCGAATGTTGAAGGGGATCTCGAAAAAGGACTTGATGCATTTGATGTTCTAGAAGCATGTTTTCCTGCAGGCACTGTTACAGGCGCTCCAAAAGTGCGTGCAATGGAGATTATCGAAGAGCTTGAACCAACAAGAAGAGGACCTTATGCAGGTTCAGTTGGATATTTCAGTTATTCAGGCAATATGGACACCTGCATCACAATAAGAACTCTACTTATAAAAGATAAAAAAATATATGTTCAGGCAGGCGCAGGACTTGTTGCTGATTCTGTACCTGAAAAAGAATATAATGAAACTGTTAATAAGGCAATGGGAATGATGAAGGCAGTTGATATGGCGGAAAAAGGACTAATTTAATTTTATGTTATTGATGATTGATAATTATGACTCTTTCACTTACAACCTTGTTCAGTATCTAGGCGAGCTTGGTGCAGACGTAAAAGTTTACAGGAATGACAAAATAACAATAAATGAAATCGAATCGCTGAACCCTGAGAGAATTGTTATTTCTCCCGGGCCCTGCACTCCAAAAGAAGCAGGCATATCTGTCGAGCTTATTAAACATTTTGCGGGAAAGATACCAATTCTCGGTGTCTGCCTCGGTCATCAGTCTATCGGCGCTGCATTTGGAGGAGAAATTATCAGAGCGCCTTTTTTGATGCACGGCAAGACATCAATGATCCATCATGACAAGAAAACAATATTTGAAGGCCTGCAAAATCCATTTCAGGCAACAAGATATCATTCCCTCATTATTAACAAAGAAACGCTTCCTTCATGTCTTGAGATAAGCGCATGGATTGACAATATTATTATGGGCGTAAGACATAAGGATTTTATCGTCGAAGGTGTACAGTTCCATCCAGAATCCATACTTACCAAAGCTGGCAAAGACCTGTTGAAGAATTTTCTGAAACTGAGTTATTAGAAAATAATAAACCTTTTAATACATTTTGCTATTTGCCTACAGACAGAAAACGATTTTCTTCGAAAATCTCAGATTGAATTAGTGTCGTAATAAATTTGCACTATGCCAACTTATTATCTTTATTACTTTTCTTTTTACGGCAAGACTAACGCTCTATCTCCAGCTACCATTTCAAGAATCAACAATTGCCCGTTGCGTTTAATATCAATAACTACCTTGTCTCCCACATTAGAACATATCAAACTACGGTCTTCAAGGTCTAGGGTAGCAAACGAAGTTTTTAAATTTTTACCATTCCATTTTAATATCTGATCACCAACTTTTAATCCAGCTTTTTCAGCAGGAGAATTTTCATACACAATGTCAACAATGCTTATTAGCATTTTTATTTGCTCATTATATTTATATTTGAAACCAATCGCCCCAGAGCATTTAAACCAATCTGCGATTAAATCCTCTGTTATATACTCTGCAAGTTGCTGATGTGGATTGGTAACTCCTTTATGATATGTCCCACTACCAGAATATATTAGATTTCCGTTTTCAACATCTAGTATTCTGAGTGCTATAGAAATATAATTTTCTATCCATTGTTGTCCTTGCTGGGTAAATGGAACGATCATAGAACCACCGCCATACAAAGGCATATTATAATAAGATGTTGTAGAGGTAGTGTGCCTTTGCTGCGTATAATATTGTCCAACTTCTCCAACAACAATAGCCTTAACACCTAATAATTTACCAATCTCAAGCTGTTTAGAGCCTTCTATTAAGCCTGATGTTGCAAGCTTTTGCTCATTTAAAATATCAATCAATCTCGCACGTTCTGCAACTTCAAATCCAGTTTTTGCCAAAACTTGGTTTACTATCCCTTGAACAATCTGTCCAGACTGTGGGGCATTGGGAGCATCGACAAAAGGCAAAACAGCTATTTTTTTATATTTAAGAAAATCCTTTGAATTTGAATACCCACTAATAGTTGGTGTTATCGGTTTTTGCATTGATACACAAGAGTATAAACAAAAGATCAATAGAATAAAAAAAGTCCTTTTCATTGTCTTCTCCTTTTTATAACCTAACCCTCTGTTTTTATTCTCGCTATATAAAACAGCAAATATGCCTTTATTGTCAAGATTGTCAAGCAGAAATATATTCTCTGTCTTTAAAACTGCATTTCTTCCTCTATCTTAGTGCAAATCTTCTAACATTTCTGATATTATTGAAAATACTATTCAGGAGGTAAAAAATGTTCTCTGCAGAAGAAATAAAACGCTACAACCGCCAGATGATGATGGACGGATGGGGAGAAGAGACCCAGAAAAAACTGAAGCAGTCTACAGTGTTTATTGCAGGCGCAGGAGGACTAGGTTCGCCTGTTTCAATATATCTTGCAGTTGCAGGCATAGGGAATATAAGAATATGTGATTTTGATTCGCCAGACTGGTCGAACCTGAACAGACAGATACTGCACAATCACAATCGTATCGGAACCAACAAAGCTGTTTCTGCGAAAAAGACTCTGGAGGAGCTTAATCCAGATATAAAAGTTACTGCGTTTGCAGATAAGATCGTTGCTGAAAATGTAGATGAAATTGTAGGTAATGCTGATTTGATTGTGGACTGTATGGATAATTTCCCTACAAGATATCTGCTCAATGAATCGGCAATAAGAAAAAAAATTCCATTGGTCTTTGGAAGCATATGGGGCATGGAAGGAAGAATGAGTTTCATCAAATCTCCTGAAACACCATGTCTTAAATGCATCTATCCCGAAGCCCCGCCTTCAGAGGTGTTTCCTGTTGTTGGAGCAACACCCGGTGTGATAGGAACTCTTGAAGCGCTTGAGGTCATAAAGTACCTCACAGGGATAGGAGAAAATCTCAAAGGGAAACTCATGGTCTGGAACGGAAATAAATGTGAATTCAAAAACTTCAAGGCATACAAAGATCCAAATTGTCCAGTATGCGGAAGTTTGAGGTAGAATATAAACATGGATATAAAAAAATTCGTTCTTGATAAAGCTACAGCTGCCAAAGAGGGCGCCCGCGCGCTTGCCAGATCATCATCCAGAGAAAAGAACAATGCGCTTTTGAAAATGGCTGATGAACTGAAGAAACACAGTGCAGAGCTTATTAAGGAAAATGAAAAAGACATTGCTCTAGCAGAAGAAAAAGGCATTTCAAAGGCTATGATAGACAGACTAACTCTGAATGAAAAACGCATAAATGAAATGGCACAGGGACTTATAGAAGTTGCAGCGCTTCCTGATCCTGTCGGAGAAATAACAAAAATGAATGAAAGACCTAACGGCATGAAAGTCGGCAGGATGCGCGTGCCCATCGGAGTGATAGGAATAATATACGAATCAAGGCCGAATGTTACCTCGGATGCAACAAGCCTGTGTCTGAAAACAGGGAATGCTGTTGTATTGCGCGGCGGTTCTGAGTCGATAAATTCGAACAGGGCTATTGTAAAAATTCTCAGAGACGCAGCTGAAGCATCCGGTCTTCATAAAGACACAATAACTTTTATTGACATAGCAGACAGAAACGCTGTAATGGAAATGCTCAAGCTTGAAGGAATAATAGATCTGATAATCCCGCGCGGCGGAGAAGGTCTTATACGCACAGTCACAGAGAATGCAAGAATCCCTGTGTTAAAGCACTATAAAGGCATATGTCATGTGTTTGTTGACAGTGATGCTGATTTTAAGATGGCTCGGGCTATCTGCCTTAATGCAAAGGTGCAGAGACCAGGAACATGCAATGCAATGGAAACAATGCTTGTTGATAAAAAAATCGCAAAGGAATTTCTGATACCGATGATCAAGGAATTTAAAAATGTCGGGGTTAAATTAAAAGGATGTACTGAAACAATGAAGATAGACAGCTCGATTATTGAGGCAAACGAAAAAGATTTTCGCACAGAATACCTTGAGCTGACACTGAATATAAAAATAGTAAATGACATTGACGATGCAATGGAACATATTGCAAAGTTCGGCTCGGCGCATTCTGATGCGATCGTTACAAAAAATTATGATAAGGCTATGCGATTCCTTAGAGAGGTTGATTCTTCAGCAGTTCTTGTTAATGCTTCAACAAGATTAAACGACGGCTATCAGTTTGGGCTTGGCGCTGAGATTGGGATAGCAACCGACAAAATTCATGCACGCGGACCAATGGGGCTTGAAGAGCTGACATGCAGAAAGTTCATTGTCTTGGGCAGCGGTCAGCTGCGTGAGTGAAAACTCAGACTGTCCATACAATTATAATTCTTAATTTGAATCAATCAAC
Organism: Nitrospiraceae bacterium; assembly: GCA_021373015.1. Taxonomy (NCBI): domain Bacteria; kingdom Pseudomonadati; phylum Nitrospirota; class Nitrospiria; order Nitrospirales; family Nitrospiraceae; species Nitrospiraceae bacterium. The sequence goes on along the minus strand of JAJFTJ010000014.1, from coordinate 231,768 downwards.
ATATCTGTTAAAAGGGATTTTTAATCTTATCGATGAATAAAATAATCTTACGCAGAACAAGCAGGATACTTGCCGGCCATTCATGGATATTTTCCAATGAACTTGCAGTAAGTCCAAGAAACTATGAGCCCGGTCTAATAGTAGAAGTTCATGACACAAAAAATAATTTTATTGGAATCGGTTATATCAATCCTAATTCGCTCATCTCTGTCAGACTTCTAACAAGAAAAAACGAAGAGATCAATGCTGACTTTTTCAGAAAACGCATTCTTGAAGCAGTGGATTACAGAAAAAGATTCTGCAAAGACAACGATTCATTCAGGGTAATTTTCAGCGAGAGTGATTTTCTGCCGGGGTTGATAGTCGATAAATACAATGATTGTCTTGTCATGCAGTTTCTCACACTCGGGATAGAAAAACTTAGAGATACAATAGTTCCTCTGCTTGATGAAATACTCAAGCCGTCTGTTATCATCTTAAAAAACGACAGCCAGAGCAGAACACTTGAAGGGCTTGAACTAAAAAAAGAGATTGTAAAGGGCTCGCTTGATACACTTCCGATTATACGCGAAGGCAATATACTTCTTGAGGTTAATCCCTTGGCTGGACAAAAAACAGGATTCTTTCTTGACCAGAGAGAAAACAGGCTGGCTCTAAAAGAATTAGTCCCAGGCGGAAAAGGGCTTGATCTTTTCTGTTATTCAGGCGCATGGGGACTCCAGCTTGCGCACAATGGCGCTTCAGTCACATTTGTTGATGATTCAGAAACAGCGATCTCACATGCGCGCTCTAATGCAAAGAGAAACAATTTGGAAAGTAAATGTGATTTTATAAAAGCAGATGTTTTTAATTTTCTGAAAGATTCTATTGCCTCAGGAGTTTTATACGATTTTATCGTGCTAGATCCTCCTGCATTCGTAAAAAGCAGACTTAAGATAAAAGAAGCGTTAAAAGGCTATCATGAGATTAATACCCTTGCAATGAAACTCCTTAAACATGGAGGAATATTAGCAACATCATCCTGTTCATATCATATAGAGAAATCTGTGTTTATAGAAATGCTCAGAAATTCAGCAAAAAATGCTGGGAAACAAATCAAGATTCTCGAATACCGGTCTCAGGCAAAAGACCACCCTGTTCTTCTTTCAGTGCCAGAAACAGAATATTTAAAATGTGCATTCTTGTCCTTATGATTCAAAATCCAAGATTCATTTCCTTGACAATCAAGTCTTATGCATGATAAGTAACTACATGAAGGCAAATAACAATAAAAACATATTGAAAATCGGAATATTAGGCGGGACATTCAATCCAATCCACATCGGTCATCTAAGGGCTGCGGAAGAGGTATTGGAAAAACTCAAGCTCAACTTCGTAATTTTCATGCCGTCAGGAAGTCCTCCTCTTAAAAACAACGGTCTTGCAGACGCAAAACACAGATATAAGATGACAAGGTTGGCTACATTCAGAAACAGAAATTTTAAGATATCAGACATAGAATATAAAAAAAAGAGCATATCTTACTCTGTGAATACACTTAAGCATCTTTATAGGTTATATCCAGATGCCTCGTTTTATTTCATACTAGGCATAGATGCTTTTCTGGAAATCCCTAAGTGGTGGAAGCCCAAAGAGCTTCTTAAGCTCACAAATTTTGTTGTTATATCCAGACCGCCGTTTAAATTTTCTGACCTTTCTTCTTTCCCTTTTTCAAAGATAAGTGAAAGTGTATTAAAAAAAATCGAAACTGGAAAAACAGGAATTTATAGAACAAAACTTAAGACTAATAGAGATGTGATACTTTTAAAACTTACTCCGCTAGAAATATCATCAACTGTGATAAGAAAGCTGATTAAAGAGGGGAAAACTGCAAAATACCTGTTGCCAGAAGAAGTCGAATCCTATATAATTTCTAATAAGATATACAGGTAAATCTTTACGAAAGGAGGCGTTAGCTTACATAAAAAGCAAAGCTAAAGCCCAAGATGCAGCAAAGGCAGCAATAGAGAAAAAAGCCGGGGATGTTTTAATCCTCGAGTTATATAAACTTAGTGTTATTGCTGATTATTTTGTTATTTGTTCTGGAAAAAGCACAACTCAGGTCAAGGCAATTGCAGACGGAATAAGAGATTTTTTTGATAAGAAGCATCTCCATTCCATAGGAGTTGAAGGTATTGCTAATAGTCAATGGATATTGATTGATTATGGGGATGTGATTGTACATATTTTTGAAGAAAACACCAGGGAATACTACCAGCTTGAAAAGCTCTGGCTTGACGCACCAAGGATTTCATATGAATCTTAAATTAATTTATTACAGAGGTTATTACTGCTGATGGGCAAGCTCTCTATTTTTATAGTGGTCCTTTTTCTTACCGGACTTGCGCTCCTTGCAATCGACAACAAAGAAATCACAACTATAAAAATTCCCTTTGATGAAGTCTATGAAATTCCGAAGATTGCACTGATACTTCTCTCAAGCGTTGCCGGGGCTCTTGCAATGCTCATCGTCTTTACAATAAGAGACACTAAGCGTTTTATAGGCAACTGGCAGCACCAACGCAAGCAGAAAAAAGAAGCAAGGGTGCAGGAGCTTTATTCAAGGGCATTAAATGCTCTTCTTGCCCATGCTGAAGATGAGGCAAAAGAACCCCTTGAAATAATCCTGCAGGAAGAACCGAAACATCTTCACGCACTTCTGAGGCTTGGGGACATTGCCTGTTCAGAAGACAATTATCAGCAGGCGCTAATTTACTACAACAAGGTATTTTCTGCCTATCCTTTGAATCTGGAAGTGCTTTTCGCCTTGGAAAATCTTATGGAAAAAACAGGCAGATGGGCTGATGCCTTGAATTACATTGAGAAGATTCTTGATATTGATGCAGACAATCTGGCAGCGCTGTACAAAAAACGCGCTGTTCACGAAAGAGAAGAAAAATGGGATGAGCTTGTTGATGTGCAAAAAACAATTCTGAAACACGAACATGCGGAAAAAGACCGCCAGAGAGAGCAGATAAATCTCCTTGGTTACAAATATGAATACGGACGCAATTGCCTTGAGAATGGAGAACTTGAAAAAGCGCGCAAAGCATTCAAGACAATCATGAGACTAAACAGCAGTTTCATCCCAGCATATTTGGGACTTGCTGAGGTGAAGCTGAGAGAAGGCGAGACAGACGAGGTTGCCGATTACCTTGAAAAATGTTATGAGCAGACATCCTCACTGATAATACTTGCAAGATTTGAAGATCTTCTTATAAATCTCGGCGAGCCTTCACGGTTGATAAGGCTTTATCAAAACCTTATTGCTAAAAATCCCCAAAATATTATGCTAAGGGTTTTTCTTGGCAAACTTTACTACAGACTTGAGATGATTGATGATGCAATCAGAACATTCGATTCCATCGATACAACCGGTGTTACTATGGCTGAAATACATAAGATAATGGGCGATCTTTACCTTAAACGCGGACAATGTGACTTAGCTGCCATAGAATATAAAAAAGCCATGGGCATTAAGCCTGCATTCAGACTTCCATATTGGTGCTCTGTCTGCGGATATTCTTCAAAGGAGTGGGTGGGAAGGTGTCCTGACTGCAGCAACTGGAATACCTTCAGCCTTAATATAGATGACCGTAAAATCTAAAAGAAGCACTGTTGTATTAGACACAAGCCTGTTCGTTAATCCGGAAGTTCGCGACAGTTTCGGTAAGACTCCTACAGAAGCGCTCGAAAATTTTTTATCAATCGCAGCACAAGTTCCAACACTTGAGTTTTACATGCCGCCTTCTATTTTTGAAGAGCTTCTGAATTTCATAGAACCTGAAAAGATATCTGGTGATCTGCTTGTGCTACTTCATCAAAAACCGCCTAAAAAATATGAACTTACATGCCCTGCATTTCTGCTCTATGAACTCATCGAAGATATCAGGGAAAGGATTAACAAAGGTCTCAGGGTTGCAGAAAAAGCTGTGAGAGGAGCTGCAAAATCAGGCGAAGAAGAGGTCGTGAAAGACTTGAGAAGAAAATACAGAGAGGCATTAAGAGAGGGCATCATCGACAGCAAAGAAGATGTTGATCTGATTCTTCTTGCACGCGAGCTTGACGCCCTGCTTGTTACTGCTGATCAGGGGTTGATAAAGTGGGCTGAAAAATTCGGCATAAGATGGCTCATCTCAGCAAAATTCAAAGAATATATGCTCAGCTCTATAAAACGCGCTGATTACCTTGCCTCTGTAGAAGCAGACTAAATTTATTTCCCGATACAGAAGCTGCTGAATATCCTGTTCAATATATCATCAGTTGTAACAGCGCCGATTATCTCTCCGAGTTTATCAAGACTGTCCCGAAGCCCAATTGCAATTATCTCAACAGGCTTGTCTGTATTAAAAGCCTCTACCGCGTCTTTAAGAGAATCATACGCTGCCTGAATTAAAGTCTTATGCCTTAGGTTTGTGATTATAATTCCCTCTTTGTGCTCATTCCAGTTTTTAACAGAAGAATTAAAGATTACATTTTTTAATTCATCTATTCCGTGGTCTTTCAGGGCAGAAATCTTTATAATGCGCATCTGATATTTTGAAAAAGCACCTTTGAATTTTTTGCAATTCTCATCTCTCATAATGTCTGATTTATTTATCGCAATAATAGTATTCCTGTCCTTAATCTTTTCCAGAACCTCTATGTCTTCATTTTTTAAATCATGGCTTCCATCTATCACAGCTATGATCAGGTCAGCATTTTCGATCGCGCTCAAGCTCCTCTTTACGCCTTCAATCTCTGCCATGTCATGAGACTCTCTTATTCCTGCAGTATCAATTACCCTGAGAGGCAAGCCATTGATGTTCAGATATTCTTCAATGATGTCTCTTGTTGTGCCCGGCATCTCGGTAACTATCGCCCTGTTCCGTTGAAGCAAAGCATTAAGCAAAGACGACTTTCCGACATTCGGCCTTCCTACGATTGCAACGGCAAGCCCTTCCCTGAAAAATCTTCCTTCGTCATAGCTCTTTAACAAAGATTCGAGTTCCTGAATAATTTTTTTTATCGCTTCTTTCATCTCATCTTTTGTAGAAATTTCTATCTCTTCATCAGGAAAATCGATATATGTCTCGACTGTAACGCAGAGATCTGTGAGTCTTTCTCTTAGATCAGAAATCTTTTCTGAAAGCCTGCCTTTTAACTGTTCAAGCGCAATCTTTCCTGACTCATCTGTCCTTGCTTTAATAAGGTCAAGCACTGCCTCTGCCTTACTCAAATCAATGCGCCCGTTTAAAAAAGCCCTTTTAGTAAATTCTCCGGGCTCTGCAAGTCTTGCGCCGTGTTTAAGCGCAAGCTCCAGCACTCTTCTTAGAGGAAGCATTCCTCCATGACAGTTAATCTCGACAATATTTTCTTTTGTATATGTATGAGGCGCAAGCATCACTGAAACAAGCACTTCATCGATTGTCTCTTTTGTTTCAGGGTCTTTTATCACTCCATGGATGATTTTGTGAGATGAGATGTTCGAGAGTTTTTTGTTTTTTGAAGAATGAAAAAGTTTCTCTGCAATGCGCACAGCGTCTTTTCCGCTCAGCCGCACAATGCCGATTCCGCCCTCTCCGAGCGGAGTAGAGATCGCGGTAATTGTATCATCCAACAGATTCATTCAATGATTATAACAGAATGAGAGAGGGGTGGAAAATTCAAGAAACATTGACATTTTTTGCTTTATCAATTATTTAAGAAAGTGGTATTATTTTTTCAATGGTAGTTCTTATAATAATAGTCGTAAAGCAAGAAAAATTGCTGTATGACACTAAAAAAAATTAAAACTATTAGCTGGGCTAAGGCTATTTTTCTGCTTGTATTTTCCCACAATAAATTGATTAAACATTCAGTTGATTGTGCAATTGATCGTGAAATTCGTTCAGCGTCGATTTCGACATATTTGACACCTAATCAAGAATATGATTTGCGCTCAAAATACAATAATTTATTTAGAGATTCCGTATCACGTATTCGTTCGTCATTGCTAAGGGCTTTTTGCTTAGTACTTCTTTCAATCATAGCTGCACTTTCTTCTGCAGTAGCATTTAATTCATTGTCCATTAATAAGTCTTCAATATTAAACAGCTGGCTCCAATATGGAGGAATTGGTTTACTTTTGTGGGCTACTTTAGGGAGAGCAGAGTCAGAGGCTGAAACTTTTGATACTGGCTCATTACCAGAGCTTGTGGATACGTGGGTTTATAGATTTCTATATATTACTGGTTCTTACTCTCTAATACTGTCGGTAGCATGGTAATATGATTGCTACTAAGCAAAATAGTAAAATGAATAAAATAAAAATACTACTTTATGTTTTATGCATTGCTTTATTTTTGACGAGTTACTCCTCGGCTGAAGAGGGAACTGGTATTATAGTAGATGTTTTATCGAAAACCAGTTTAAGCTGGGATAGCAAACCTCTGCCTGAATATTCAGAAGGAAAACCAGAGATAACAATATTAAAAATAAAAATCCCTCCCGGAGCACAATTGCCTCTGCACAAACATCCTGTTATAAATGCAGGCGTATTACTAAGCGGAGAGCTTACTGTGATAACTTCAGACAATAAGATACTAAAACTCAAAGCTGGAGAAGCGTTTGTTGAAGTTGTGCATACTTGGCACTATGGAAAGAACGAAGGCAGCACGCCTGCTGAGATTATAGTTTTTTATGCCGGAACCTCCGGCATGATGATAACAGTGCATAAGAATGATTTTACAGAGATAGAATCGAAATAATTCGGAGGTAGATATGGGCTGTTTGTTTGTTATCGTCTTAGGCGGAATAACAGCATTGATGATATATTTTTTCGGGTATGTTTCATGGGTCATGATACTCTTGGCATCGCTATGGTTTATTGCAGTTATTTTCTCTTTTATATTTGGACACCGAGGTTTTGGCGGCGGTGGAAACACTGATTTCATGATTATGATTGCAGGCATAGGCATTACAGCAGCTATAATCATTCCTAAGTACGAAGCTCAAAGACCTTGCAAGCAGGCAAAAACAGCTTTGATAAAACTTGCTGACGCTGAACATAAATATTTTTCCGAGAAAAAAACCTTTACCAGAGATTTCTATATTTTTAATCTGCCAATTAACCCTGGAGTTGATATTTCGATAGTAAAAGCGGATGAAAAGTCTTTTGTTGCTATCGCATCCCACAAATTATGTGATAAGTATAAAAATGGCCAGCCTGATGTGCTTATCTGGGATTCTGCCAAAGACGGACTCCAATAACAACTCTTTGCTGACTTATCCCTCTGCTTTTTCCTGTGCAAGTTTCTTGTTAACAAAAAACTGCTGGATGATTGAGAGGATATTATTCACAAGCCAGTAAAGAACAAGACCTGACGCAAAATTAATGAACATGACGGTAAATATTATCGGCATGAACATCATTATCTTTGCCTGCATCGGATCCATTGAACTTGGTGTCATCTTCTGCTGTATGAGCATTGTGATGCCCATGATAATAGGCAGAACATAATAAGGGTCTTTGACTGAAAGATCTACTATCCAGAATATGAACGGAGCATGTCTTAATTCAATAGCAATCGAAAGTATGCTGTAAAGCGCAAAGAAAACAGGAATCTGTAAAAGCATCGGAAGGCATCCGCCAATAGGATTGACCTTGTGCTTTTTATAGATTGCCATCATCTCCTGCTGCATTCTCTTGGGGTCATTCTTGTATTTTTCTCTGAGTTCCTGAACCTTGGGTTGGATCTCCTGCATCTTCTTCATCGACTTCTGGCTCTTATTTATCAGAGGGATAAAAGGAATTCTGGTTATAATTGTTATTAAGACTATTGCCCATCCGTAATTTCCCACAATATTGTAAAAGATCTTAAGAAGCCAAAAAAGCGGTCTTGAGATTATCGAGAAAAAACCAAAATCAATTATATGTTCAAGCCCGATATTGAGCTTCTTGAGAACATCATGTTCTTTCGGGCCTGCATATATAAGAAATGAATTCACATCAGCTTTAGTTCTTAATGCAATAACAGGAGTTTCAACCTGCTTCTGTGATTTTGGATCATTTACCTGTGGGGTTACTGTCCATGACTTTGCCTCTTCCACCTGCCCAAGAGGAACTATTGATGAAAAAAAGTATTTATCTTCCTGTGCAATCCATTTAATCTTCCCTTTGTAGCTTTTAGGATCCTTAATTTTTTTTGCTTCGAGCTCTATCCTCTCAGCTTCCTTGAGAAGTACCGGGCCTGTATGCGAGCCGTCTGTATTACTGTGAATGCCGAAATCACTTCCTACTGTAATCCAGTATTCAGGAAGGCCTTTTACCTCATCCTTCAAATCGAATTTATAAGAGTCGCTGTAGAATGTGTATGTTCTTTTTATCGAATATCCTGATGCTGTGTATTCAAAAATAACCGAACCTGTTCTGCTATTATTGTCGAGTTTCATGTTTGTTCCTGAAACCCTGAAATTTACATTCGAAAAATTGAAATTATCCTGAGAACCAATGCTTAAGGCAGGGACAATGCTCTGTCCTGACTGAAGCATTATCCCGAGCCCGTCTTTATCCTTATATTTCTTGAGTTCCCATTTTTTAATTGTTCCGCCTGTGGACGAAAGCACTGCAGAATAAAGCTCTGTATCTATTGTTATCTCTCTGCCCTGTGACTGCGCTGTTTGTTTGGCAGGGAGAATTGGTTTTTGTTTCTGTGGTTCTTCTTTTTTCTCTTCTTTTTTAACAGCCTCCTGTTCTTTTTGTTCCTTGATTGGCTGCTGTTTTGGAGGTGTGACGAAAAATTGATATCCAATAAGTACTGCTAATGAAAGGACTACTGCTATAAGAGCTCTTTTTTCCATGTATATTAATTACCTCACTGGATCATATCCACCCGGGTGGAATGGATGACATTTGAAAATTCTTTTAATTGTAAGATATGCGCCTTTTGCCGCGCCATATTTTCTTATTGCCTCTGCTGAATATTCAGAACAGGTAGGGGTAAACCTGCAACTGCTTGGAAGCAAAGGCGAGATCAGATATTTATATCCTCTTAAAAATGCCAGCAAAATTGCTTTCATTGTCTTACCTGCCTTTTTGCATACGATAAAGCTTTTTGCCGGCGAGGCACAATAGCATATCTTTTAAGAAAAAATACAAACAACATTTTGCTGTTTTAAGCAGTAAGTTTTTTTCTTCCCTTTGACCTTCTGCGCTTGACGGTGTTTTGCCCTCCCCTTGTGCTCATGCGCTCAAGGAATCCGTGTGTGCGTTTTCTCTTCTTTTTATGTGGACGAAATGTTGTATATGTTCCCATAGTTTTTCTCCGAGGAAGAAGTATACCCTTTTAACAAAAATAAAGTCAAGATTCAGCGTTTATTTCTCTGACAATGAATAATAATCCCCGTGCCCCGGGAATATAAATCCTGCATTGTTCTTTGAACTGCCTGAATGTTTAATAAGGGATTTAAGATCTTCCATCTCATCCTTGAAAACATTGCTGTTGCTGTTTGGGCTGATAAGGAGATATTTATAGACATTAAGGGTTTTTTTGTCCTCTTCTGTTAGACTCCTGACATTTAACAGATAATCCGCTGTGAAAATGAGTCCGTATTTTTTATTAAAGAAAAATACATTCCCAAGTATGTGGCCGCCGAGACTCTCGAGAACCATAAATTCCAGACTTCCGATTGAGAAAGTGTCTGTTACATTAAAAACCCCTGCTTTGTCTGTTGATGAAGAAGAGAAATATTTTATTTTATCAGGGAATCTGCACTCGCTGAATTTATTTACAAGTCTCGTATAATATTTGTTCAGATCCAGAAGCTTGCCCGCTGTGCCCGATGCCCTGTTGCCATTCTCAATAACATATTTTGATTCTGGATGCAGAAAAACTTCGGTTCCGAATTCAACAGAAAAATATCCTGACATTCCTGCATGGTCAGCGTCAGCATGGGTCAGATAAATTCTTTTTATTTTTTCAGGGTCAAGTGATTTTTTTCTTAAAGCTGATTTAAAATCTTCATAATAAATTCCATACCCAGAGTCAATCATTGTCAACTCGTCGGCATGTTTGAATAAATATATATTCTCGCTTGTCGGCATCTTGAAACCGTATATTTCCACATCGCCTATCTTAAGCGCAGGCATTTCCTTCATAGAAAAACGACTGCCTGTTCTGCTTCTGGAAGCAGAGGCAAGAGTCAGCACTTTCTCGAAAATGTCTATTGCCTCAAGATTGTTCCCTGCCTCAGAATAAAATCTCACAAGGTCCGCTGACAGTTCCTGAGAAGAATCAACCAGTTCTTTTATCTCATGAACATCACTGTCTGATAAAAGTTTTTTCAGCCTGAGGAAAAATTTTTCCACATGTTTGAGTCCGATTATGTATTCAACCTTTTCATTGTCAGACCCTCTGTATAGAACCCTGTATTGATAACCATTTGCATTTATCACATCAAGCAGCATATCTATTTCTTTTGTGTCTTTCGTGGCAAGTGCAATATTGGCAGCCTCAGGATCCATGTCCTCGTTGTAGAACATATAAATCACATTTGCATTATGTCTCTTAAAAAGCTGTGCAAATTCAGCAAGCGTTCCGGGTTTATTTAAAAGCCTTGCCTTAATCTCAAGAATGTTTTCGAGAGCTGTTATTTGAACATCATCTTTGCCAACAGCGCTTTTTTCAAAACTATATTGTTTGTCTTTAAGCATGCGCAGAAGTTCGTTAAGGTCTTTTTGCTTCTGCATCTGAACTTCAACAACCACCTTCGTGCTGTCCATAGAACGGTCATAGTGGAAAAAACTTATGTTCGCATTACACGCTGATATCAGCGAGGAAAATACCGCGAGAGAACCCGGCCTGTCATCGAGAAATACACGGAACTTTGCGAGCAGATCAGTCTCAAAATTTTCTTTCTTGGATTTGCTTATGTGCTTGTATATTTTTACTGGAAGTTCTTTTTTATTTAAATTTTCTTTCTTCATAGAAAGTTAATAATAACAACTCTGATTTTTTGCTGCAAGTGCATGCACAAAAAACAATCTTAATAAATTGACTATAAATGGCTTGAGAAGTTATCATAATTTTCATGAATACTCCTGAAAAGCAGCTCGAAATAATTAAAAGAGGAACTCTGGAAGTCATCGTTGAAAAAGAGCTCATCGAGAAACTAAAAAAATCGCATAAAGAAAACCGTCCTCTTAAAATAAAGGCAGGGTTCGACCCAACTGCGCCTGATATTCACTTGGGTCACACAGTCCTTCTTGAAAAAATGCGCCAGTTTCAGGAACTCGGACATGAGATAATTTTTCTGATAGGCGACTTTACAGGAATGATCGGTGATCCAACAGGAAGGTCAGAGACAAGAAAACCACTTACAGAAGAAGATGTCATTAAAAATGCTGAAACATATAAAAAACAGGTATTCAAGATATTAGATCCTAAAAAGACAAAGATTGTATTCAACAGCAAATGGCTTGCAAAAATGAACTCGATGGAATTGGTCAGGCTCGGTTCAATGCAGACAGTGGCAAGAATGCTCGAAAGAGAAGACTTCAAAAAGCGTTTTAAAAATGAGCAGGACATATCTATTTTGGAGTTCTATTACCCATTGTTTCAGGCGTATGACTCAGTGCATTTGAAAGCAGATGTTGAGCTTGGCGGCACTGATCAGAAATTCAATATCTTGATGGGAAGAACTCTGCAAAAAAAATACGGGGTTGAAGAACAGATAGTTGTCCTCATGCCTCTGCTCGAAGGGCTTGACGGAGTGAACAAGATGTCAAAGAGCCTTGGAAATTACATCGGAATCACAGAATCTCCAAAAGACATGTTTGGAAAAATAATGTCCATAAGTGATGCACTCATGTTCAGATATTATGAACTCTTGAGCCATATCTCAATTGAAGAATTGAAAGAGCTTAAGATCGGAATAGAAAAAGGCAGAATACATCCAAAGAATGCAAAAGAAAATCTCGCTCTGGAGATCGTTGAGAGATATCACGGCAAAGAAGCTGCATTGAAGGCAAAGGAAGAATTCGAACATATCTTTGGCAAAGACAAAGGTCTTCCTGATGAGATTCCAGTATTTGAACTCAAGTGGGATGAAGAAGAGATGTGGGTGCCAAAGATAATGAAACTCTCAGGACTAGTTTCGAGTACCAGCGAGGCAGTGAGGCTCATAAAACAGGGCGGGCTGACAATCGACGACAAAAAATTCGACAATCCAGATGCAAAACTCAAAAAAGGCAGTTATCTTTGCAAGGCAGGAAAAAGGAAGTTCTTGAAGATAGTGGAGAAAGATTAATAATCTATTTGTAATTAAAGCTGCAATCAGCCTGCTATTTCTCCGTTAACAGGTCTTATGTTCTGGCCGTAAACTTCATCCAATATCTTTTTTGCTCCCTGCAAAAGCAGATCCTCTGCAAGTTTAAGCCCCAGCTTCTCTGCGTCCTGAGTATTGCCTTCAATATGTGTCTTGATTATTCTGTCGCCTGTAACACTTCCAACAAGTCCGTCCATCACAATCCTGCTGCTAATTATTTTTGCATACGCTGCTATCGGCACCTGACATCCGCCTTCGAGTTTTTTCAGGCATGCCCTTTCAGCCCTGACACATATTGATGTATCTTCATGATTTAGAGGGGCAATTATTTTGTTTATGAATTCATCATCGATCCTGCATTCAATTCCAACAGCGCCCTGACCGATTGCAGGAAGGCTTATTGAAGGCTCGATTAACTCAGTGATCCTATCTGACCATCCGAGTCTTTTTACTCCTGCTGCAGCAAGTATGATTGCATCGAATTTCCCTTCATCAAGTTTTCTCAATCTTGTGTCGAGATTACCTCTTAATTGCTCTATTTTTAAGTCAGGCCGAATACTTAAAAGCTGAGATGCTCTTCTTAAGCTGCTCGTGCCCACAGTTGCTCCATGCGGAAGATCTTTAAAGCTTCTCATTTTTGATATAAACGCATCTCTTGGGTCTTCCCTTTTTGTGATAACCGCAAGATGAAGGCCTTTTGGAAAATCTGTAGGAACATCCTTCATGCTGTGCACAGCAAGGTCTGCGTCTCCCCTTAACAAAGCTTCTTCTATTTCTTTTACAAAAAGTCCCTTGCCTCCGACCTTTGCCAATGGAACGTCAAGTATTTTGTCGCCGGTTGTTTTTATCTTATTCAACTCAATCTTCAGTTCAGGATAAAGCTTGAGAAGTTCTGACTTGATCCATTCAGCCTGCCATAGTGCAAGCTTGCTTCCGCGTGTGCCGATCACAATTTTTTTCTGTTTCAATTAATGATTCTCCCTTATTAAAAATATTCGATTTGTTTTGTAGTATAATATCTTTACAGAAAAAGCTTCAAGAAAGACCTGAGCAACAATGAGCGAAAATTAATCCTATCTTCTAATAATTGTTCTATATGAGGAATAATGTTCCAGCAAATTAAAGACAAAATTCTATCAGGCATAAGACTCACAAAAGAAGACGGGATTGCGCTTTTTGAAAGCAACGACATTTTTAAGCTCGGGAAACTCGCTTCTTATTCTGAGAAAAAGAAAAACGCGAATAAAGTTTATTACATCAGAAACATCCATGTTAATCCCACAAACATCTGCGTGAACCGCTGTAAGTTCTGCGCATTCAGCAGGTCTAAAGGCGAAGACGGAGCTTATGAACTGACCATCAATGAGATTATCAAAAAACTTAAAGACACTGACTCAGCTTACACTGAAGTTCATATTGTAGGCGGACTTCATCCTGACTGGCCGTTTGAACATTATTGCGAAATGCTTTCGAAAATTAAACAGTCACTCCCAAAAATTTACATAAAAGCATTCACTGCAACAGAGATAGAATATTTTTCGAGAATAAGCAAGAAAAACATCAGTGATGTTTTAAATGAATTAAAGAAAAGCGGACTCGACACAATGCCCGGCGGAGGAGCAGAGATTTTCGAAACAAGCGTCAGGAACCAAATATGCCCTGAGAAACTCTCAGGAGAAGGATGGCTTGATGTCATGGAAACTGCGCATCACACTGGAATAAAGACAAACGCAACAATGCTCTACAGCCATATTGAAAAATATGAGCACAGGATAGATCATCTTATAAAACTAAGAGACCTTCAGGATAAGACTCATGGGTTTCAGGCATTCATTCCGCTTGCATATCATCCGAAAAATACTGAGATAGGCGGGGCTTACTCTTCGGGAATAGACGACTTAAAAACAATTGCTGTCAGCAGGCTTATGCTCGATAATTTCCCGCACATAAAAGCATACTGGGTCATGCTCGGAGAAAAATTATCCCAGATCGCTCTGCTGTTTGGCGCGGATGATCTTGACGGAACAATAATCGAGGAAAAGATAACTTATTCTGCAGGCGGATTGTCCAGACAAGCAATGACTGTTGATGAATTAAAGAACTTAATTAAAAAAGCAGGGAAAACTCCAGTAGAAAGAGATTCTTTTTATAAGAAGATAAATTGAATAATATGAACATAAAGCCAGAGTATAGTATTTTCGCTCATTCTCGCCCCGATAAGATCGGGACTCCGAGGTATTTTGCCTATTCGCTTTGCGAATTATACGGCAAAATAAAACCGCTCAAATACAACACCCTGACTTTGAATTTTAATAGACTATGAACAGAATAAATAAAAAACAAGCCTTAGAATTACTGAAGAGTGCTGATCTTCTTGAACTTGGACAGATGGCAGACGAGATACGAAAAACTCTTCATCCAGACAAGACTGTAACTTTTGTCGTAGACAGAAATATCAACTACACAAACATCTGCATAAACAAATGCACATTCTGCGCATTTTGGCGCGACAAAAAAGACAAAGATGCATATGTGCTCGACAGAGATTCTCTTTATAAAAAAATCGAAGAGACAATTGCATTGGGAGGCACACAGATACTTATTCAGGGAGGACTTCATCCTGATTTTGGAATAGATTATTACACTGAATTACTAAAAGATATAAAATCACACTTTGATATAAATATTCACGGATTCTCCCCGCCTGAGATCTGCTATATCGCAGACAGCGCTGACCTTACGATCAAAGAAGCGATAAGAATTTTAAAATCAGCAGGACTAGACTCAATTCCCGGAGGCGGAGCAGAGATATTGTCAGACAGAGTGCGGGAGATATTAAGTCCGAAAAAAATAAAAACATCTTCATGGCTTAAGGTGATGGAAGAAGCTCACAGACTCGGCATGAGAACAACTGCAACAATGATGTTTGGGAGTGTTGAAACAGAAGAAGATATTATCGAACATCTCGATGCAGTCAGAAATCTTCAGGATGGGACAAAAGGTTTTACTGCATTTATCCCATGGACATTCCAGCCGGGCAATACTAAATTTATCAAAGAAAAGAAGAAAATTGATTTTAATCAGGCAACTGCTGTTGATTATCTAAAAGTTCTTGCGCTGTCCAGAATCTATCTGGACAATGTTAAAAACATACAGGCATCTTGGGTAACGCAGGGATTAAAGATAGCAGAGGTTGCTCTCAGATTCGGCGCAAATGATTTCGGCTCGACAATGATTGAGGAAAATGTTGTTGCAGCAGCAGGGGTAAGCTACAGAGTATCAAAGGAAGATATTATTAGGACAATAAAAAACGCCGGCTTCAAACCCGCGCAAAGAGATACCACCTACAGAATCTTAGAAGAGTTCTAGACTATATATCCTTAGGCTATTGCTAGGTCAAACAACTCCGTTTTCTGAAATATTTTTATTCAGACGAATCGTCTCTGTCTCTTTTTTCCTTCGAACCCTAATATTCAGCATTTCAACACCTACAGAAAACGCCATCGCAAAATAAATATATCCTTTCGGCACATGCACATCAAAACCTTCTGCTATCAATGTAAAACCGATCATAAGAAGAAAATACAGATTATTCCATTTTGGGAATATATGACTTTTAGGCAGAACTCTTGATCTTTCCATCCACCATCTCTATAACCCTATGACACTGTTTAGCGAGAGATTCATTGTGAGTGACGATGATAAAGGTAATCTGTTTTTTGGAATTGAGATCTATGAGAAGTTTGAATAATTCCTCGCCCGTATGCGTATCAAGATTGCCTGTAGGCTCATCAGCAAAGACCACTTTTGGATCGAGTATCAATGCGCGCGCAACAGCAACGCGCTGCTGCTCTCCTCCTGAAAGCTCTCCGGGCCTGTGATCTTTTCTGTCATAAACACCCAGTTCTTTAAGAAGCCTTTCTGACTTTTCTGCAATTTCCTTATAGCTAAAACCGTTTGATTTTTTTAATTGAGAACCCATACTTATCAACCCTGGCATCATCACATTCTCAAGCGCTGTAAATTCAGGAAGGAGATGATGAAACTGAAAGACAAAACCTACAGAATTATTTCTGAAAGACGCTATTGACTGATCATCAAGAGAAAAAATATCTGTTTTATCATAAAGAAGTTTTCCTGTTGTGGGTTTGTCCAGCGTGCCAAGGATGTGAAGCAGGGTGCTCTTGCCAACGCCTGAGGCTCCGACAATAGCTATCATCTCTCCTGCTTTTATATGAAGGTTAATGTTCCTAAGAACCTTCAGCTCGCCTGCAGGAGTATAAAATGATTTTGATATATCTATTACTTCGATCATCCTTAACCTGTTATCTCATATATGCAGATGTTGCGAGAAAATTTATTATTTTTATTTATAAATACCATATAAATATAATCTAAATAATTTATCGAGTTAAAGAAATTTTCGAGTAATGTCTGCATATAAAACCTCACTCATACCTCAATGGCTCAACAGGATCCAGTTTTGCCGCCTGAAGCGCAGGATATATTGTTGCAAGAAAACTGATTGCTATTGCAGCGCCTGAGACAGAAAGAAAATCCGTCAGCTTCATCTTGATAGGCAGATGACTCAGATAATAAATCTCAGGAGGAAGTTTGATGACATTATTGAATGCGTAGCCGAGAACACATCCTCCTACGACTCCTATAATTGTTCCTGCAAGCCCGATTAAAAGCCCCTGGAGCATGAACACAGACATTATCCCTTTGTTTGTCGCTCCCATCGCTTTTAGTATTGCGATCTCTCGGGATTTTTCTATGACATTCATTATGAGAGTGCCGACGATATTGAATGATGCAACAAGAATTATCAGAACTAATATTACGAACATTGCAAGCTTCTCAAGTTTTAAGGCCGCAAAAAGGTTTTTGTTCATCTGCATCCAGTCCCTGCCGTAGTATGGAAAATCTAGGATTTTTTGAACCTGTTCTCTCACTTCCTTTGCCTTATAAACATCTTTTATTTTAAGTTCTATTCCTGTTATTGTGTTTCCGGTTCCGAAGAACTCCTGCGCAGGAGGTATCTCTGTCATAACAAGATTTGAATCATATTCAAACATACCGACTTCAAATATTGCAGAAATCTTGAACTGCCTGACTTTTGGGAGCATTCCCATTGGACCGATCTCTCCAACAGGAGAAATAATATTTATTATATCGCCCTTAAAAACGCCGAGATTGCTTGCAAGCTCTCTGCCGATAATGATTCCAGGTATGCCTTTTTCCGTTTTTAAATCTTCTATTTTCCCGCTCTTAAAATATTTTTTTATCTCGGTTGTTTTTGCCTCTTGGACAGGATCAATTCCTCTGAGTATTACTCCATGCCCCCTTTTGCCGTATGAAACCATTACCTGCCCCAAAACAAAAGGAGAGGCAGAAACCACATCCTTCTCTTTTTTTACTTTCTCGATCACAATGTTATAGTCGACTATGCCGCCTCTGTAATTGAGAATAACTACATGTGCATTTACGCCTAATATCTTTCTCTGAAGGTCTTCGTGAAATCCGCTCATGACTGAGAGCACAACAAGCAATGCCATAACGCCTACTGCAACTCCGCCTGCTGAGATTGCAGTGTTAAGCGAAATGCCTTTGTGCTTCTTTTTAGATCTTAGATACCTAAAGGCAATAAAAACATAATAGGGTAAAAGTTTGTGCATGAAAATGACTATATCATGGATTAATGGATTTGAACAAGACATCAGGCGTGTTAAAATACATTTAATGACTCCGGTACAAATAGAGCTTCAGGAATTTACAAGAGAACCAAAGATCGCTTATTTCTCTATGGAGATAGGCGTTGCCAATGATATTCCAACATACAGCGGAGGACTTGGAGTTCTTGCAGGAGATACCATAAGGTCCGGCGCTGATTTGAAACTGCCGATGGTGGCAGTCACACTTCTCAGCAAAAAAGGTTACTTCAATCAAAACATCGACGAAAAAGGCAGACAGATCGAATCGCCTGTTGAATGGGATCCGTCAAAATACATGATACTCCTCCCTGAAAAAATCGATGTAAATATAGAAGGCCGTTCTGTCACAGTGCAGGCATGGCTTTACATTGTTAAAAGTCTCAGAAACGGCAGTATTCCTGTCTTTTTTTTGGATACAGATATTGAGGAAAATTCTCCTCAAGACAGAGAAATTACTTCTTATTTATACGGCGGTGATCATTTATACAGATTAAAGCAGGAGCTTGTGCTTGGAATTGGCGGGGTAAGAATGCTCCATGAGCTTGGATTCGAGATAAAAAAATATCATATGAACGAGGGTCACGCAAGTCTTCTTACACTCGAACTTTTACTGAGATATAAACGGCCGATAGAAGATGTCTGGGACGAGAGGCTTGTCTGGGATGTTGACCGCGTGAAAGACATTTGTGTGTTTACAACCCACACTCCTGTTGAAGCAGGACACGACAAATTCTCTTATGACCTTTTGCTCAAAACAATGGGAGAACTTATTCCTGTTAATATATTAAAAGACCTCGGCGGCAAGGTTCTCCTCAATATGACTATGCTTGCGCTTAATCTCAGCGAGTTTGTTAACGGAGTGGCAAAAAAACACGGCGAAGTTTCTCAGAGCATGTTCCCGGGTTATCAGATTTCAGCAATTACTAATGGGGTACATTCATATACAT
The DNA here is from genome assembly GCA_021373015.1 of Nitrospiraceae bacterium. NCBI lineage: Bacteria > Pseudomonadati > Nitrospirota > Nitrospiria > Nitrospirales > Nitrospiraceae > Nitrospiraceae bacterium. The sequence goes on along the minus strand of JAJFTJ010000014.1, from coordinate 212,783 downwards.
GGACATGCGAAAGCATGAAAAAATTGTATGACAAATATCTTCCGGGCTGGGCAAATGAACCTGAGCTTTTTGTACGAATGAGCAGGATCCCTGAGGATGAATTATGGCAGGCTCATATGGAAGCAAAAAAAATCCTGGTTGATTTTGTTAATTCAGAAACAAATGCAGACATGGATTATGACACTCTTACAATCGGCTTTGCACGAAGGGCAACAGCGTACAAAAGGCCTGACTTAATATTTCATGATATCGAAAAGCTCGAAAGCATTGCCGGCAAAAAAATTCAACTGGTGTTTTCAGGCAAGGCACATCCAAGAGACGACCATGGCAAATGGCTTATAGAAAAACTTCATATTATTAAAGAAAGGCTCAAAGAAAAAATAAAAATTGTTTATATGCAAAATTACGATATGCAAAAAGCGCTCAAGATTGTGTCTGGGGTTGATCTCTGGCTCAACACACCTCTAAGACCTCATGAGGCATCAGGAACAAGCGGCATGAAAGCTGCTCACAATGGAGTGCCTAATTTCAGTGTGCTTGACGGATGGTGGATCGAAGGACATATTGAAGGTTTCACAGGCTGGTCCATAGGCCCAAGCCCTACTGAAACAACTCTTTCAAATGATATTGATGCAATTGACAAAAGAGATGCTGAAGATCTTTACAACAAACTTGAAACTATTATAATTCCTCTGTATTACTCAGACAAACATACATGGATCAGGGTAATGCAGAATACGATCGGGAAAAACGCCTATTATTTCAACAGCCACAGAATGATGAGAAGATATGTTACAGAAGCTTATATACGATAGACTGATTCTGTCTCTGCCGTGGAATTTTAAAAATCCGGCAGAGAGATCTAAAAACAATTTATGCTATTTCTATCACATTGATATCAAATATCAAATTCTTTCCAGCCAGAGGATGATTGCAGTCCATAACAAATGCAGCATCTGTTTTCCCGATTATTGTTGCCATAATCGTCTCGTTATTTGGGCCTTGAAGCTGAACATGCTCTCCTATTTCCGGCTCTGCTCCTTGAGGAGCCATTGCCCTGTCAAAATCAAATACCATTGTCTCGTCGTATGCCCCGTACGCTTCTTCTGCAGGAATATTAACTGTCTTTGTATCGCCTATATTCATGCCGATAACTCCCTGCTCAAAACCTTTTATGAGCATCCCGCTTCCTACTGTGAATTCCAGCGGCTCGCGTTTTTCCGATGAATCAAATATCGAGCCGTCTTCCAGCCTCCCGGTGTAATGAACCTTTACTTTATCTCCCTGCTTAACTGTTGCCATGCATTCTCCTTAGAATTTTCTTAGTAACAATAAAAACTTTCTTAACCTTTTGAAAATTTTTTTATTATAACCAAAAACTAAAATATTTTTTATAGGGCAATAAAAAATGATTATGTTATAATTTTTGGCAAGTATCTTGAAAAAGCCCTTATTGGAGGAATCAATGAACAGAGGATGGATCGTTACTTTTTCTGGCGTTGGCCTTAATCTTGCGCTTGGAGTTCTTTATGCATGGAGCATATTCGGCAAACAGCTGACTGAAAGTCTTGACAAAGGCGGGTTTGGCTGGACCAAAACAAATGCTACCCTCCCTTATACAATTGCTATTGCATGCTTTGCCTTTATGATGGTTCCTGCGGGCAAACTTCAGGATAAGTTCGGTCCGCGGATTATTGCAACATGCGGAGCCTTTCTGACAGGACTTGGACTTTTTGTAACAGGTTTTGCAAGTCATGATAATATTCTTTTTGCAATTATCGGCTTTGGAATTATAACAGGAACAGGACTTGGACTCGGCTATGCATCTGCTACTCCTGCAGCAGTAAAATGGTTTCCTCCTGAGAAAAAGGGGTTAATAACAGGACTTGTGGTAAGCGGGTTCGGCCTTGCGCCAGTCTACATCGCACCGCTCAGCAAATATCTTCTTGCAAATTACGGCATTAATAAATCTTTTATAATTCTAAGCGCCATATTTACTTTTTTCATGTTAATACTCACACAATTCATAAAAAATCCTCCTGCTCCTGTATGTGCTGTTAAACCTTCGACTCCAGGTGACCCATGCAGAGTTGATTACACATGGAAGGAAATGTTAAAAACCTCGAAATTCTATCTGCTTTATATACAATATGTTTGCGCTGCAACTGCAGGGCTGATGATAATAGGACATCTGGCAAAAATAATTTCTGTGCAATCAAACAACACAATTATCATAGGCCCGTTTTGTGTTGCAATGCTGGCAATATTCAATGCTGGCGGAAGAATCATTGCTGGTATTGTTTCTGATTATATTGGAAGAATCTTAACTCTATCTCTTGTTTTTTTAATGCAGGCAATTGTGATGTTCTTCTTCACTCAATTCTCGACTGAAGCAACTTTTGTTATGGGTTCTGCGCTTGTGGGATTTAATTATGGGGCTTGCCTTGCACTTTTCCCTGCTACAACAGCCGATTACTGGGGAACAAAAAATCTCGGTCTGAATTACGGCATCCTTTTTACAGCATGGGGCGTAGGCGGAGTTTTCGGTCCTTTGCTTGCCGGCAGGATTGCCGACATAACAGGAAATTATACATCAGCATACTATATTGCAGCTGTACTTCTGATTGTGGCAGTAATACTCTCAGGATTTTCTTATGCAAAGATCTCTTCGGAAAATTATAATGGCAAGAGCTGAGATAAATTTCATCAACCGATAAAATTGTAGTATTCTAGTTCGAGCAGTCTTCTCTTGATATCGACTCCTGATGAGAAACCGCCTATTGAGCCGTCAGACTCTATGATCCTATGGCAAGGATAAACTATTGGAATGGGATTTTTGCCCAATGCCCTTCCAACCGCCCTATTAGCCTTGGGCTTGCCTATCTGTTCTGCAATCCATTTGTATGTTCTGGTTTCACCGTATGGAATTTTCTTTAAAATATTCCAGACCTGTTTTTCAAAATCAGTTCCTTTAAGAAACACCACGCTTTGTCTGAAATCTCTTATCCTGCCTGCAAAATAATCATTAAGCTCTTTTTTAAATTGTTCCGGAACAGCGCCTCTTCTTGCGTTCGGTTTTTTGAATGATATTCCTGAAAGTCTTGGACCTGAAAACATCAGAAAAAGCTCCCCCAGAGGACTTTCAAAAACATCATAAAAAAGTTCTGCCTTTCCAGACGTCTTTATATTCATATGCTTTATGTCTTTTTAAAAAAGATATTTTCTTGCTTAATTTTATCACAATTCAAAGACAGTCATGAAAATCAGTGGAGATAATATTAGTATGGATTTTATTAAAGAATCATTGTAAGCAGCTTGCAGATTAACCATGCAATAACGCCGCATGCAGGAAGAGTCAGTACCCATGCCATTATAATATTACCGCCTACTCCCCAGCGAACTGCTGACAATCTCTTTGATGCCCCCACACCCATTATTGTAGATGAGATTACATGAGTTGTGGAAAGAGGCAGTCCGATTCGTGAAGCAACCTCTATTATTGTTGCAGCTGATGTCTCTGCAGCAAACCCGTCAATAGGCTTTAGATGCACAAGCCGAACACCCAGAGTTTTTATAATCCTCCATCCGCCTGCCACTGTTCCAAATCCCATCACTGTTGCACAAAGCATAATTACCCAGAACGGAACATGAAAATCAGCAAGATTGTAGTAACTTACAAGCGACATTGTAATAATACCCATTGTTTTTTGAGCATCATTGCTTCCATGGCTGAATGCCATATACGCAGCGGACATTATCTGAAGTTTGCCAAATAAAGAACTTACTGCAGCGAGAGCTGCCTTCTGGAAAAGCCACATGAGAAAAAGCATGAGAAAAAACCCAAATACTATTCCGAATATTGGAGAGATAATCAAGCCAATCAAAACCTTTAAAATACCTTTTGTCAGGATAACCCCTGTCCCTGCAGTGGCTATTGCTGCGCCTACAAGGCTGGAAATTATTGCATGGCTTGAAGAAGTCGGGAGACTAAAATACCATGTGATTAAATCCCATATAATTGCTGACAGCAGCGCTGAGATAACTGTTATCTGAGTAATAGACATTGCCTCTACAATCCCCGAACCAACGGTCTTGGCAACTGCGGTGCCTGTCAGCGCGCCGACAATATTCAGTATCCCAGCCATTATTACAGCTGTCTTTGGAGAAAGCACGCGCGTTGATACTGATGTTGCTATTGCATTTGCTGTGTCATGAAAACCATTAATGAAATCGAAGATTGTAGCGAGGACTATTACGCAGATAAGGAGGGTGAAAGAATCATGCATGCTTTATAACAATTGCCTCAAGAATATTTGCAACGTCTTCACATCTGTCTGAGGCATCTTCAAGATGTTCATATATCTCTTTCCATTTTATTATCAGAACCGGGTCTTTTATTTCATCGAATAATTTTCCAAGCGCATCCCTGAAGTCTCTGTCAATTCTGTTTTCAAGCCTGTTTATCTCTATGCAGTATTCCTGTACATAAGTATAATTCTTTTCTTTAAGCTTTTGTATTGCTTTGTGCATAACCTCAGTTATCATCAGCAGATCTTTTGACATAGAGATTGCTTCAGGAGTTGTTTCTCTAAGTTTAAAAACAAAGATTTTATCAGCAGCAGCCCAGATAAGATCAATAACATCGTCAAGCCTGGATGCAAGGGTATAGAGGTCCTCTCTGTCAATAGGAGTGATAAATGTTTTATTGAGCTTCCTCATTATGTCATGGATTATTATATCGCCTTCCTGCTCAACCTCATATATCGCCTTAGCCTTAGCCTCGATATCCGTAAAATCTTCCATGAGTTTGACCAGAAGGGTTGCCCCTTTTGTCAGGTTGGATGCAGCCTGATCAAATATCTCGAAAAAGTCTATGGTTTTTGGAAAAAGTCTCATATGAATCAACCAGAGATTAGAATATATAAAAAATTCAGTGATGTCAATTAAAACTGTTTTATGGGCCTATAAGCAGTTATTTTAGCTCTCCGAAATTATTGTTATACTTCGAGATAAAATTCCTATAAGTATATTTATGTTCCTGAGTGCCGTAATTTTCTATTGCATATGTTGCTGCTACTGCTCCCATCTTTGCAGCAGTTATTATATCTTTGCCCATTACAATCCCTTTTAAAATCCCTGCCCTGTAAGCATCCCCTGCGCCTGTAGGATCAACAACACTGCTTGTTTTGGCTGCTGGGATGTATTCTTCAACCCCATCCCGCGTTATAACAGAGCCTTTTTCTCCAAGAGTTGTGACTATTATCTTTGTGAGATTCAACAAACCTTTTTTATCAAAGCAGGTCTTTCCCATTATCATCTCAAGCTCATAATCATTTGTTATGAGCATTGCTGAACCGTCAAGCCATTCTATCAGATTATTCTTTTCCCATCCGGTGAGAGACTGCCCTGGATCACAGATATATGGAATGCCCTTCTTTTTATACACCTTCGCATACTGCATCATATCGTCAAGATTGCCAGGCGCAAGTATTGCGATGGAATGTTCAGGATGCACACCTTTGAACCTGTATTTTGATGGATATTTCATAGAACCTGGATTAAATCCAGTAATCTGGTTATCAGCCTTGTCAGTTGTGATATAAGCGGCTGATGTTAATTCCTCCCTTATTATCTTAATACCTGTTGCCGGGATTTTATTTTTTTTGAGCCACTCAAAATAATTCTTATAATCCTTTCCTATTGTTGCAAGTATCATAGGCCTTTCGCCAAGAAGACTGAGGGAATATGCGATATTTCCGGCAGTCCCTCCGAATTTTTCTATCATTCCGTTTACTGTAAAGCAGACATTTAGAATGTGTATCTTGTCAGGAAGGATATGGTCTGAGAATCTTCCGGGGAAATCCATAATCTTGTCATAAGCAATTGACCCAGAAATGTAGATAGTTCTCTCGCTTGAGAATTGTTTCGTTGTTTTATTTTTTTTTGAACTATATCGCTTTTCTTTATTGCTGTAATGCCTTGATTTCATCTTCAAGTCTTTTCTTGTCACTTTCAAGTTTCCTCTTTCTCACCATGTTCTGCTGGAACATTGATTTGTCCGCAGGAGTAAGCGTACCGCTTACAGATTTATTGTTTAAAGCCTGCACTCTTATCATTGTTTTCTTGAGTTCTGCCTCCACACCTGCAAGCTCTGCTTTTTTTCTCTCCAGTTCATCTCTGTTCTGATTCTCCTTCGTATCTTTTGGAGGTTCCTGAACAGGTTCTTCTTTAGTTGTCTCAACAGGAGGCAGTGGTTTTTCAGGCTGTTCAATGTCTTTTATCTCTTTTTTAGGTTCATCGGCTGTTTCCGTTATTTTAAGGATATCTTTTTCAGGAACGCCGAATATCCCTCCATCAAAATAAATTTTTACTTCTCCGTCTGCTTTTTCATAATAACTTGCAATTATGACAGAGCCGTTCTTCAGAAAAATTTTATAACCTGCATCAGATATTGACGGAATAATTATGGCAAATAAAAATAAAAACAGACCCAAAAAAAACTTTTTCTGAAAATCTGATTTAATTTTTTTCTTCATTTTTTTGCCCTCAACTCACCAAGAAGTTTTTCTGCAATGCCATTGTTAAAACCTTTTATACCTGCAATATCATCAATGCCGGCCTTTCTTATATCTTCTATACTACCAAAATGTTTTAAAAGTTCCAGTCTTCTTTTTCTGCCTATCCCTTTAATCTTCTCAAGCGGTGATTCCATTAATCTTTTATCCCTTAATTTTCTATGGAAACTGACGGCAAACCGGTGCGCCTCATCGCGGATTTTTTTAAGAAGCAGGGATAATGCGCTGTTGTCTCTAAGATCAACTGGTTTTTCCGATTTTAGAGTGAACAGCCTGTCAGGATTTTTTGCTATTGAAACAAGTTCTGTATTTTTTATCCCGGCTTCATCAAAGGCTTTTCTTGCTGACTGAAGCTGTCCGATGCCACCGTCAATAACCATTAATGATGGCAGTTTATGCTTAAGATTTTTAATTGTCCTTTCTGAAATCTCCTTCATCATCGCAAAATCATTCATGCCTTCAACATTTTTTATCTTCAGATGTCTGTACATGTCTTTTTTGAATTCACCTTCAGCCCAATATATAAATGCGCCTACTGACTCGCTTCCTGAAATTGTTGATACATCAAGAGCCCCAATACTTTTAGGCGATTTTTTTAATCCAAGCGTTTCCTTTAGCTTTGCAATCGAATCCTCAAAATCAATTCGAACTTTGTTCTTGAATGTTATTTTTGCGTTTTCCTCAGCCATTCTCAGGAGTTCTAGCTTTTTGCCTTTCTTGGGCATTGTCATCTTTATCTTCTTTTGTTTTTTGTCTTGTTTCTTAGAGCGGATTTCTGAAAGCCATGATGAAAGTATTACAGCTCCCTCAGGTTTTGTATTTGCGATAATCTCATCAGGCGGTATAATCTCATTCGTATAAAATTGCTCGATGAATTTGTGCAGTAATTCCTTCTCTGAGATATTCCCAATGCCTTTAAGATGAAAATTTTTTGAACCAATTAGAACGCCGTTCCGTATAAAAAAAACTTGGAAAACTGCTTCGTTCTCCTCTTTGTAAAAACCCATAATATCAATATCGCCTAGTTCCGGAGCAGCAACTTTCTGTGATTCCCATATTTTTTCGAGATTGCCTATACTGTCTCTTATCTTAGCTGCTTCTTCGTATCTCAATTCATCAGAAAGTCTTTTCATCTTTTCCCCAAGTTCAGCAAGGAGTTCTCTTTTCTTTCCCATAAGAAAAAACTTAACTTCATTCACAATGCAAATGTAGTCTTTTTTGCTGATGAGACCATTGCATGGAGCAGGACATCTCTTCATCTGATACTGAATGCATGGACGCATCGGCTTATCCAATGAATATCTGCATGGTCTTATCTGAAAATTTTTTCTTATGAAATTCAGAGCTTCCCACATATTTCCTGCAGGCACATAAGGCCCAAAGTAACGAGCGCCGTCTTTCTTTATTTTTCTTACAACCTCTAATCCCGGCCATGCCTCATTTATTGTGAGTTTAAGGTAAGGGTAATTCTTGTCATCTCTCAATACCACATTGAATTTTGGCTTGTGCTGTTTTATCAGGGTTGCCTCAAGAACAAGCGCTTCAAGCTCATTATTCGTTATCAGATATGAAAAGTCTTTGGCAGACTTGACCATTGCGGATTTTCTCATGTCAATGCCGGATGTTTTCTGGAAATAGCTCCTCAAGCGGTTGCGAAGATTTTTTGCCTTGCCTACATAAAGCACATTCTTCTTCGAGTCCTTAAAAAGATAGACTCCGGGTTTTTGAGGAACAGCAGTTGTTTTTGCCTTAAGCATCCCGCTTGATCTGTCTTATTACAAAAGGCGTAATTATTGTGGTTATTACAGACATAAGCACTATTGATACATAAATATCCTGATTGATTATGTTAGAAGTAAGTCCTATCAATGCTACTATCATTGCAACTTCTCCCCTTGGAGACATTCCAAAACCTATAAAAAGCGACTCATGCTTTTTGAATCCTGCGATCCATGCTGCAGCTCCGCATCCAAAGACTTTTGTTAGAACTGCAATTAAGAGCAGTGTCAGAAAGAATGGGAGCATATTGAATGTAAGCTCTTTCATATTTGTGAGTATGCCAAGGCTTATAAAAAATATTGCACCGAATATGACATGTAGATATTCTGCTCCTTCTTTAAGATCTTTGCTGTTTTTGAATTTTATTCCTTCAAGCACAGCGCCCGCCAAAAAAGCTCCTACAATTGCTGAGAGTCCTATTATCTGAGCAATGGATGCGCAGAAAAAGCAGAACATTATTGCAGCAATGAAAAGAAAATGGGTATGCTCTTTTGAAAATTTCATCTTATCAAGTCTTAAAAATAATTTTTTTAAATAGGGCGCGGCGAGGATCCCTGCAATAAGAAAAGCTATCGCTTCGACCGATATAATAAATATCTTTATAAATGCAAAATCTTCTCCTTTTACAAACTGGACAGCTACTGACAAGGCAATAAGTCCAAGTGCATCATCAACAACTGCTGCGCCGATTATCGCTTTTGCAACAGAGGTATTCAGTTTATTCATTTCCTTTAATACGCCTGCTGTTATTGCTATGCTCGTGGCTGTGAGCGCAATTCCAATAAACATTGCCTCTTTGAATCCATAGCCGAACATATATCCTAGAATATAGCCTGCAATCCAGGGGAATATTACTCCTGCCAAGGCTATAAAAAGATATTTTAATTTATATATCTCTTTTATTTTAAATTCCAGACCTATTGCAAAAAGAAGGATTATTGCTCCGAGGTGGGCAAGCATCTTTACAGCATCAGTATAATCAACAAAAGAAAATACGCTCGGTCCTATTATTATCCCGATGATTATAATTCCAACGATTGCAGACTGGTTGATCCTTGATGCAAGAAGATAACCTATGAGCGCAAAAAGCAAAACAAGGCTTATCTGCAATTCAATGCTTGTCATTGTTCAATCCTCTGTTCTTTGACTGATCAATATCATAATAGCATAAAAAGAAGTTTGTTCTATTTTATCTGAGCCTTGTTGTCAGCCAGCGCATCGAGCAGTTTTTTCAATGCCTGTATTATGTCTGAAGGGGATGGAGGACAACCTTTTATGCAGCAGTCTACAGGTATCACATTAGCAGCGCCGTTTGTTACAGCATAGCTGCCTTTGTAAATTCCTCCGTCAATAGCGCAGTCTCCGCACGCGACAACCAGTTTGGGTTCCGGCATCGCAAGATATGTTTTCCTAAGCGCAAGCTCCATCTGCCTGGAGACTGGACCTGTAACAAGCAGGATATCGGCATGACGAGGAGACGCAGTAAAATCTATTCCAAACCGCTGTATGTCGTAAATCGGATTTGAGAGAGCAGTGCACTCCCATTCGCATGCATTGCAAGAGCCTGAGTCAACCTGTCTAATCTTAATCGATCTTTTAAAACCAGTTTCTATTTTCTTTTTGGAAGAGATTATCTCGAGCATTTCATTATTACCTTTAAAATCTTCAGGGAATGGGATGGCAGATTTTTTAGTTAATAAATTTTTCAAGATTTCTTTGATCATTACATGTCACATCCTGAATAAGATAGATTAAAGCTCTTATTGCACAATGGGAAATCAGGCACAATATTTCCATGCACTGCAAAGGGAACCGCAGGCCAGTTGCAGAATGACGGGGACCTGAATTTAACTCTCAACGGTCTTCCGTTCTTATCCGCCTTTATCCAGAAAAACAACGACCCATGCGGCGTTTCTGCAAAACCAAGAGCAGATGAATATCCGGGGATGTTATTTGGTTGAACAGCCGGATCACCCTTGTATTTATTCTCAAGAAGCGAACTGATAATTGATATCGAGCACTCAGCCTCTTCAGCCCTTATCATCATTCTTGCCAGCACATCGCCTTTTGACATTACATGTTCTTCAAAAGCAAGCCTTTCGTAAAGCAGATGCGGATGAGTTTTCCTCAAATCATCTTCTATCCCAGATGCCCTTGCCGCAACTCCTGTTACTCCTAATTTTTGCGCGATTTCTTTTGAAAGCCTGCCTGTATTTTCTAATCTTTCTACATGTGAGACTGTTCCAAGCAGTAATTTCATCAACTCTTTGTATTTTTTTATTGCCATACTCAGAGTAGAAAAAATATCATCTTTGCACAAAAGAATATCCTTATTAACCCCGCCTATTATATTTACGCCTCTTAAATACCTGCTTCCTGTAAGCCTCTCATTAAGCTGCATAAGACTTTCTTTTATAGCCGCTCCTTTGGCATAACCGACTTGAAGTCCTGTTCCTGCGCACATATTTCCTATATCGCCGATATGGTTATACAGTCTTTCCAATTCAATCAGCAGCGTTCTTACTGCCTTTGCCTTTTCTGTTATTTCGGCTCCTGTCATTCTCTCGACTGCCATGCAATAAGCGCATGAGTAGGAATATGACGATGTTCCTGATATTCTTTCTGCCAGTTTTACTCCTTCTGTAAATCCCAATTTCTCAAAATGCTTTTCTGTTCCTTTATGCGTATAAAACAATCTAGATTCAAGAAAAAATATTGTCTCGCCTACTGCGCTGAATCTGAAATGTCCGGGTTCTATTATTCCTGCATGTACAGGACCGACAGGTATTTCATATATCCCCTCGCCTTTTACCTCCATAAAATTATATGGTCTTTTCTTAGCAATTCCCTTTCCCCATTCCTCAAGGTCAGCATCAGAAATATTCCAGTCTTTTCTCAAAGGATAAGAATCTTTTGGGAACGCATCATGAAAAACAAGACTTCGCGTGTCAGGATGTCCGTCTGGAATCAAACCTAACATGTCTTTTATCTCGCGTTCATACCAGTGAGCAGCAGGTATATCATGTGTTATTGAGGGGAACGCGTTATCTTCTTCGGTTAAAGAAAAATAAATTATAAAAAATCTTTCGTTTCCATAAATTGTGAATACAGAATAAATTTTAAATGTTCCGTCTATCTCTCTTTCATCAGTTCCAAACATCATCCTTAATATTGCGTTCTTGTCGTGGGAAAGATACGAACACACTTCCTTGAAATCGTTTTTCTTGATCTCTATGTAATATTCATTCAGATATTCTTTTGTTCTTTTCGCCTTTGCCAGAATCTTATCCATCATCTCACTCCAATAACACTAATACATGCCCTGATGGTTTTATCCAGAAATTCCGGTATTGAAACTCCGAGCATCAGAATCAGCAATGCCATTACGATCATAACACCGTTATTAAGCCATGACATGGGGAATTTTCGATGTTCGCAGCCTTCTTCTTTAGGAGGAATATTATTTTTGCCTTTAAAAAGTATCTTTCCGAATCCTGACATCATTCCGTAAAAAACAATCACAGCAAAGAAAAGGAACAAACCTACTGCGGCCCATAATCCTTTGTCAACACCAGCCTTGAGTATCGTGAATTCGCTTATAAATATGTTTAAGGGAGGCGAGCCTGCAAGAGACAGCACACCCGCAAAAGTAAGCATTCCAAGCAAAGGCTTTGAAGACAACACTCCATTTACATTTTCTATTTTTGTTGAACCATAACAAGCCTGAATCCTTCCTGAGGCAAAAAACATCAGCGGTTTTGATATCGCATGATTCAGTATGTGCAAGAGAGCGCCATAAAAACCCAGAACTCCGCCTATTCCAACACCAAGAGATACAATTCCCATATGCTCTATGCTGCTGTATGCCAGAAGCCTCTTATAATTTTCCTGCACAAGAATAAATACCGCAGATATCCCGATTGATATAAGGCCAAAAATAATAAGGAGATTTCCGGTGAATATCGCTCCTGTAGATGGTTCGACAATTGCGATTACCCTGATAATCCCATAGAATGCCGTGTTAAGCAGAATTCCCGAAAGCAGTGCGCTTATAGGGCTTGGCGCCTGGCTATGCGCATCAGGAAGCCAATTATGCATTGGAGCAAGTCCTGCCTTTGTCCCATATCCTACAAGAACAAAAATAAATGCCAGTTTCATTGTCGCAGGGTTAAGCCTGCCTGCTATTTCTTTAAGAGCTGTCCAGTTCAATTCTCCTTTAGTGCCGTTTACTGCAGTCGAAGCATAATAAATTATGAAAATGCCAAGCAGCGCAAATGTTATTCCGACTGTGCAGAGCATTATGTATTTCCATGCAGCTTCTATCGCAAGCTGTCTCTTTGTAAAACCAAGTCCGATAAGGATTGCAGATACAATAGTGGTTGCCTCGATGGCAATCCACATCAGCGCAAGATTGTTTGCAACTGTTACAAGCAGCATTGTGAATATGAAAATATGCAGAAGCAGATAATATCTTCTTATGCCTTTCACATCCATAAGTTTCATATCAAATTCATGTTCAAGATATCCAATCGAATATGCCGAAGAGGCAAGCCCTAAAAGAATTACAAGAACCATTATATAGACTGAAAGCGCATCCATATAAAGCATACCGTTTAAAGCAGTGCCGGGGTTGGAAACAAAAGAAAGGATTGTTGGGATTGCGAATACAGCAAGCGCTGACGCTCCCGCAAGATTTGCATATCCTACAAGCCTGTGATTTTTTAATAAATAGCAGACCGTGGCTGTGATAATCGGCATAAAAAGTATAATTATCATCGCCATTATCCTTTCAGCACCGTCAGCTTATCAAGATCTGAAGACATAAATGCTTTTCTGATCTGGACTGCGAAAAAACCCAGAATTATCACTCCCATAAGCAGATCAAACAAAACTCCAAGTTCTATAATCGTCGGCATCCCGAATGTCATCGAAAAACCGGCAAGAAAAAGGCCGTTCTCCATGAATAAAAGTCCTATTATCTGAGTTATTGCCTTGCGCCGCGTTATCATAATTAAAAGGCCTATCAGTATCACAGCAACAGATATCTGAAGTGCGTTTTTAGACACGCCAGTCACAAATACTCCCTCTCTTAAAGAAGCATATACTACTGCGACAAGTATCCCTGATATAACAAGCGAAAGTGAATTGCTTATGTAGGGATCAACGTCGTGTGTGATTTTTATCTGTCTGACTATCCTTTTCATGAATAAAGGTATCAACATTCCTTTGCTCAAAAAAGTGGTAACAGCTGCTACATAAAGGTGAGTCTCATTTATCATAAAAGCAATAATTGCGATTAACAATGAAAGAAGCCATGAATTCAGCATATAGGCCTTAACACAGGATTCGAGTCTTCTTATAGCATTCATACTGATAGCAGTAAGAAGTATTCCTACTGATATAAAGTCAATTATTGAAAATGTTTGTATCCAGTTTCTCATTTATTTCCCCATGATTGTATAAGTCAAAAGTGACAGCAATGCAAGCACAAAGGCTCCGCCAAGAAGCGACGGCAGTTGAAAAAATCTTAACTTTGCCCTGGTCGATTCTGCAAACGCCATTAGAAAAGTAATAAAAAGGATCTTCACAAAATATATTCCGCATGAAATTATAATATGTAAAGGTTGATTGCTCATGGAGATTCCAAAAGGTAAAAACACATCGATGGCAATCGTGAACAATAACATCTGTTTTATATATTGCGCCCATTCAATAATTGCAAGATATCTGCCTGAATATTCAAGAATCATTCCTTCATGTATCATCGTAAGCTCAAGATGAGTGTCAGGATTGTCTACAGGAATGCGTCCAGTTTCAGCAATGATCGCAACAATGAATGCTGCAAGCGCAAGGACATGTGCCGGAGAATATGAAATATAATCTGATGCAGCGATCCTTGCAATATTTGTAGAACCTGCTGAAATGGCCGCGGTGAATATGCTTAGCATCATCATCGCTTCAACAAGTATTGTAACTGTCATCTCTCTGCTGCTTCCTTCGCCTCCAAATGCAGTGCCTGCATCAAGGCCTGCTAAAGCCATAAAGAACCTTCCAAGCGCAAGGATATAAATCAAGGCTATAACATCACCCATCATAAAAAATGATGACTCGGCGGTTACAACAGGCACTAACATTACTGCAGTAACAGATGAAGCGAAAACAACGTAAGGCGCAACCTTAAAAATCCAGGATGTTACATTTGATATGACCATATCTTTTTTGAAAAGCTTTAAAAGATCATAATAAGGCTGAACAATGCTTGGACCGACTCTGCCCTGCATTCCAGCCTTAAATTTCTTTATTGTCCCGTTAACCAAGGGAGAAAACAAAATTATTATTAAAAATTGCATAAATTCCATCTTAGTCTCCAAATATTAAAAGAATTATAAGTGTTATCAATATGTAGCCTAGATAAAGATGCAGGCTTCCTGACTGCATCAATCTTACCTTATTAGCAATTCTCTTAATGAACCCCGTGACATTATCGTATATGTATTTATCTATGAATGGAGTTATCCCGCCGCTGTATTTCATTGCCTTAACAAATAAAGGCTTGACCAGATAAGAAATGTTTATTTCTCTTTTTGGAAGATAAATTCTTTTAAAAATTATTTTTATTGGTTTGGTAAATGCTGTTGATGTATATTGCATTCTGGGAGTAAGGGAAGGTATCCCGCAGTCCCATGAATCCGCATATGTTATCTTTCTTCCTCTGTTTACGATTCTGATAAATACCAGCAAAGCAATAAGCATCACGATCATTGTCAGTATTATTGACACAGGAGACAATGATGTAATCGCATTTCCTATCTCTTTTGATGAATCGCTGATAAAAATGAAAAAATTATCAGCATGAAGATATGACAACAAATCATTGTTAGTATTGTATCCGCTAAGGCTTCCGATAACTGAAGAAAGCATGTTTATTACTGTCCCGGGGAATATGCCAGATAAAAAGCATAACACAGCTAAAACTGCCATGCCTGCTGTCATTGAAGGAGTTGATTCTACGGCGTTCTCTGCCTGCCTGCTTCTTGGCATCCCGAGAAAAGAAATGCCGAACGCTTTTACAAAACAAGCAGCAGCAATAGCGCCTGTAAGCGCCAGCGCAGCTCCGCCTAGAGGAGTAATTATCTTTGCTAAAACAGAATCTGCCTGAAAGCCGAGAAGCAAAGACTGGTATGTAAGCCATTCGCTTACAAAGCCGTTAAAAGGAGGAAGGGCACAGATAGAGACAGAGCCTATCAGAAAAAATAATCCTGTATAAGGCATTGCCTTAAGAAGTCCGCCCATGTTTTCCATGTTCTTTGTATGTGCTGCATGCACAACCGAGCCTGCGCTCATGAATAAAAGCCCTTTAAAAATTGAATGGTTCAAAGCATGATAGAGCCCTGCAATCAAGGCTATGCCTGAAAGCAGATATAATCCGTTGGCATTGAATACCATTGAAGCGCCCACCCCGAGAAGAATTATTCCGATATTTTCGATGCTCGAATATGCAAGAAGCTTTTTGATATCATTCACTATAAGCGCATACAAAACTCCAAGCACAGAAGAAATCGTGCCTATTATAATTATGGTCACCCCCCACCATTCAGGTCCGCTCCCGAGCATGTCTATGCTTATTCTGATAAAACCGTATATCCCAGTTTTAATCATTACTCCAGACATCAAAGAAGAAATATTAGAAGGCGCTGCAGGATGTGCCTTTGGAAGCCATGTGTGGAGAGGAATAATGCCCGCCTTTGTGCCAAACCCGATAATAGAAAAAATAAAAATAAGATGCCTCAGGTTTTCAGGTATCTGCGAGGAGAGTTTTTTTATCTCAGCAAAATCCATGCTACCTGTCTGTCCGTATAAAAGCAGGAAAAGAATTATTATAAATGCAGTGCCGATATGGGTCATTACAATGTAAAGAAGCCCTGCCTTTGATGATTTTTCATCCCTTTCAAAAGTAACAAGAAAGTAAGAAAGAACAGACATTGTTTCCCATGATATGAGGAACGTAATAATATTGGCTGAAAAAATTACAGCGTACATGCTCAGTATAAACATGTTGTATAAAAATCCGAATAAGCCTTTGTTTGTAAAACTGCTTGTATACCCTATCGAAAATATGGAAACGCAAAAGGCAAGAACTGAGATCAAAATTGCAAAAAAACCTGAAAATGAGTCGCCGTGAAATTTGAATTCAAAGATTGAGGAAATCGGGAAAGAAAAAACATTCAGATTACTGCCTGATACAAGAGAAAAACTCAATATCCCAAAAATAACAGACCCTGAAACAGGGAGGAGATAGATATAGTCTTTTACTTTTTTAAGAGGCAGAAGTGAAGCAACCGCCCCTAAAATAAAAAAAGAAACCGCTATATAAAGAAAACTTTCAGGATCCATTTTAGGAATAACCTGTTAAGTATAAAATAAAAATGATTTTAAACTCAACATAAGCTCATTTGCATTCTATTTAAAATTTTTCTTTTCCCATTGGTTGTAATACCATTCACCTATCATAATCGTGAGAATCGCAAGCACTATGCCTGCTATAACATCAACAACATAGTGATAACGGCAATATACTGTTGCAAATACAAGCCCTGCAACCAACGGCAGGAAAATCCAGAATAATATTCTTTTGAATCTGTATGAAAGGTAAAGCACTGTGAGCGTGACCGCAGTGTGCCCGCTAGGAAAAGCATCCCGCTTTATTCCTTCAAGATCATTCAGGAGCTTCTGTATTGGTTCTGTTATTAAAAATCCCTGAAGTTCTTGTGTCTGTAGATGATCTATGGTGAATCTCGGGCCTAAAGCAGGCATAAGAATATATCCTATATAAGAAAGATAGAAACAAAAAAGCACCAAGAACAGCGATCTGTCAAATTCCTTGTCCTTCTTCCCTTTTATTAAAGCAATGCCGAGAATTATTGGCAGAAAATAATACGATGTGTATGAAAGCTGAAAAATGTCTGTGAGCACCGGATTAATTATTTTTTCAAGCGCCACTGTTGGATGAACACCAAACATCATGTAATCGAATTTTATTAGAAAAGGATCGACATCTTTTGGATTTACATGATGAACAACCCATCCGAGGCTGTCGAATAAAACAAGCACGCTTACCAGAGGGAAGATTATGTTATATGTAAATTTCAGGAATCGTGTTTTGTCCTTTATTAAAAAAATAAAAACCTGTGCAAAAATCATTATAAGATAAAGCGGTATAAGAATATGTCTTTGGGGAATTGCTGAGTTAAATGCAGTTGTTATAACCAGCAGGATAACAATAAAAGCTATTGTTACGATATCAGAAGGTCTCAATCTTAAAATTTTCATTTCCTTTTAAAGTTTATTAAGCGTTCTTTTTTTTATCTTGTTTCTTTTAGAAAGTTTGTTTGGACTTCCCTTTTTCTTCTGGGAATATTCCTCATCTTCAAGAAGCACATAATCTCTATTTAGAAACTTCTCGCTTTTTTCTAATACATTTATAAACTCATCGGCTGTTAATGCAACAGAACCCTTTGTCCACGCATGGTCAGATATCTCCCTGTCTGAACTGACAACTATCCAGTGCTTTTTTTCTGAGCTTACTATTCTTTTTATAACTGCATCCGCCTTCTCGCCAAGTCTTGAATATATAACATTCACTCCTTTTATTAGTGACTGGTTTTCGATTTTCCCGCCGCTTTTCCAGCCGTCAAATACAATGGTAACCTCATGGCCTTTTCCCTTTATGTACTCGCTCATTCTGTAGATAAGTTTTTCTCTCTGGGCTTCGAGGTCTCTGTGAAAAATGCCCATTAAGTTATAGCCGTCTATTATTATCGAAGAAATAAAATTCTCCTTCTAAAAGATTTGTTCATTCTCTGAGCCGTCAGATTTTACGGCTAAGATTATAAACCATACAATAGAGGAAATCATTATAATCCAGCCGAGCGTTTTAACGATTCCTGCAATGAGTGTGTCATACCTGAGCATATGCATACTTGTAAGGATTGTATTCCAGTCATGCTCTCCTCCTCCAACTAGCGGAAGCTGCATCTTCCTTGCATCAGCAATGTACACGGATATGTTAAGAAAATTTTCTCCAAACCAGAACGAGCTGAATGCAAATCCTGCTGTCTCTCTATAAAAAAAGAAATACGCTAGAATTCCAAATGGGATTGCGAGCTGCATAATAGTGCCTCCCCATATGCTTATGTTCTCGCCAAGAAAACTGAAGAAAACATGTCCGAATTCATGAAAAGGCAGATTCACATAATCAAGAAAAAGAAAACCATCCTCGTCAGTCAATGCATAAATCCAGAAAACAAGCGCAAGTATTACACCTGTAAAAAGTCCTGTCTTAGACACTGATTTCCATGAATTCATAGTTTATCCTCTGTCTTTCCTGCTAACATTTATACTGCTTCTTACAGTGTATAATACAATATCATTATGTTAAAAGATTCCAGCTATGACATTATCGTAATAGGCGCTGGTCATGCGGGATGCGAGGCTGCGCTTGCAGCCAGCCGCATGGGTCATAGAACATGCCTTTTTACTATGAATCTTGACACTATTGCCCAGATGTCATGTAATCCTGCTATTGGTGGACTTGCGAAAGGCCATATCGTTCGCGAGATAGATGCACTCGGCGGAGAGATGGCGAAAGTTACTGATAAAGCAGGAATCCAATTCAGAGTATTGAATAAATCAAAAGGTCCTGCTGTCTGGTCATTAAGAGCTCAGGCAGACAGGGTTCTGTACAGAGTCGAGATGCGAAGAGTGATCGAGTCACAAAACAATCTCGATATAAAGCAAGATTTGGTAGAAAAGATCGTTGCTGAAGACGGGAGTGTAAAAGGTATCATCACGTCGCTCGGAATTTTTTATGAAACAAAAACTGTTATTGTTACAACAGGGACATTCTTAAAAGGATTGATCCATATTGGACTTGAACATTTTTCCGCTGGCAGGGCAGGGGAATTTCCTTCAAACAATCTCTCTGATTCTCTTAAGAAACTCGGACTCGAGATAGGCAGATTAAAAACAGGAACTCCGCCAAGACTTGATGCAAAGACTATTGATTTTTCAAAGACAGAGGCCCAGTACGGGGATGACCCGCCAATTCCTTTTTCCTACAGCACAGAAAAAATTACGATTCCTCAGCTTCCATGTTACATAACATATACAAATTCCGAGACTCATCAGATAGTCAGAGAAGGTCTTGACCGCTCGCCGCTTTACAGCGGAAAGATTAAAGGAATCGGGCCAAGATACTGTCCCTCAATCGAAGATAAAGTGGTAAGGTTTTCTGAAAAATCCAGGCATCAGGTATTTCTCGAGCCGGAAGGACTGGATACAATTGAATATTATGCAAACGGCATTGCAACCAGTCTTCCATACGATGTGCAGAAAAAATTGGTTCGCACGATTAAGGGGCTTGAAAATACTGAGATAATGAGACCGGGTTATGCGATTGAATACGATTTTGTATATCCAACACAATTAAGACACAGCCTCGAGACAAAATTAATAAGCGGCCTTTTTCTTGCAGGACAGATTAACGGCACATCCGGCTATGAAGAAGCAGCAGCGCAGGGGTTTATGGCAGGCGTAAATGCATCGCTCAGGCTTCAGCGAAAAGAACCTTTTATATTAGCAAGGCATGAAGCATATATCGGAGTTTTGATAGATGATTTGATTACAAAAGGAACTTCAGAGCCTTACAGGATGTTCACCTCAAGGGCAGAATACAGGCTTCTTTTAAGACATGACAATGCTGACCTCAGACTTATGGAAAAAGGTTACAAGCTCGGTCTTATAGGCAGTGAACAGTTCAAAAAATTTGAGGAGAAAAAAAATCTGATCTCAGATGAAATCAAAAGACTCAAGAAAATAAGGGTAAAACCAGCCAGTGTAAACAGTTTCCTTGAAAATTTGAGCGCCTCTGCAATAACAGAAGACACCAGCCTTGAACATCTTCTCAAAAGGCCGGAAATCGGATATACTCTAATCAAGAACTTATCTCCTTCTCAAGCTATTCTTACTGAAGATATAGAGAAACAGGTGGAAACACAGATAAAATACGAAGGATATATAGTAAAACAGATAGAGATGGCAGAAAAACTAAACAAAATAGAGCAGAAAAAAATCCCTGAAGGATTTGAGTACAGTTCTATAAATGGTCTTTCAAAAGAGATACTTGAAAAACTCCAGAAAATAATGCCGGACAATCTTGGACAAGCAAGCAGGATTTCCGGAATAACACCGGCAGCGCTTTCACTGCTCATGATAAGCATAGAAAAACGCAAAAGACAGGAGAAGAATGAAACTAGAAAAACGCTTTAATTTTATAATCCTTTCAATCTTCTTTCTTCTTATCATGCTAAGCGTTACATCATTTTTTGCTATTATTTCAGATGAACACAAACCCGCAAATGTAGTTTTATTCACCTCCATAGGATACATACTGCTCACAGTCATAGGTTTCCTTTTCATTAAAACCTATCTGAGTAAAAGACTGGCCTTGCTCAGGGCTGCCTCAGAAAAAGAGCAGTCAGTCATAAGAGAACTCTCTATGCTCAATGAGATGATCGGCTTCGTAACATCAGAGATGAAGTTTGACACTATTATCGAAAGACTCCTTGAGATGACAAAAAATCTAATGAAGGCAGAACACTGTGGGATATTCTTATTTGAAGGCGAGAAAAGTGTATTTAAACTTTTTAAAACCACATTAAAAGAAATGGAAGAAGTTTCACCTGAGTGTATCAAAGCAATGCTTACATCCCCGCTGGGCAAGGTCATCAGCGAGGCACAGCCCTTAAGAATCAATAATTTCAAAAAAGAACTGCCGTTCGGACATATCCAGATAAAAAATGTACTTGCTCTCCCGCTTTCTGCTCCTGACAAGAATATCTCGGCTCTGCTTGTTGCAGTGAACAGAAAAGATGGTTTTACGCAGGATGACGAAGATACGCTGTTCAGTTTTGCATTTCAGGCATTTCAGGCATTAATGATGAATCAGGAGATTGCAAAGCTTGCAGTAACAGACGGACTAACCGGACTCAGCAATCACAGAACATTCCAGGAAATATTACATCTCGAAGTTGAAAAAGCAAAAAGATACAATAAAACCCTTCCTATTCTCATGCTCGATATAGATCACTTCAAATATTTTAACGACACTTTTGGACATCAGACAGGAGATGATGTTTTGAAAACAATTGCAAAAATTGTAAAAAACTCTATACGAAATGTTGACTTCGCCGCAAGATACGGTGGAGAGGAATTTGTAGTCTTGCTTCCAGACACAGGATTTGACGGAGCTGTCACAGTCGCCGAGAGAATAAGAAACAAGGTCAATAACTATCATTTTCCTGAAAAATCGGATAAACCGCAGTCGCTTACTGTAAGCATAGGTGTTGCCTATTTCCCTCTTGATGCCGCTGAAGCACCCGATATTGTTAGAAAAGCTGACCAGGCATTATATTTTGCAAAGCATCAGGGCAGAAATAAAGTCTGCACATACCAAGATCTTCTTGCAGGAGCAGCAAAAGAAATTCCAGAGGAATTAGATGAAATACTCAAGGATCCTGATCTTAAACATATCGAGAAAATCGGAACAGCTATTGATTCAAAATCAAATTATACAAAAGATCATTCGCTTGAGGTCGCAGCATACGCCACTATGCTGGGGAAAAAGATAAATCTTGATGAAAACGAGATTGCTTCTTTAAAAGTTGCAAGCATGCTGCACGACATCGGGAATATCGGGATACCGGATCACATTCTCAACAAAACTACGCCTCTGACAAACGAAGAAAAAAGCATAATACAGGGACATCCTGCGTTGGCCGAGATGGTTTTAAAAAGATATCCGCATGTGGAAGACATTGTACCTGCAATCTTATATCATCACGAAAGATATGATGGCAATGGCTATCCTCTTGGATTAAAGGGTGATCAGATACCTTTGCTTGCCAGAATACTCTCGATTGTTGAGGCATATCAGGCAATGCTTTCGCCAAGACCTTACAGAAAACGCATGTCAAAAAACGAAGCAATCGAAGAACTTAAAACTCATTCAGGCACTCAGTTTGACCCAATGATTGCTAATGCATTTATTCAATCTCTGGGGAATGATAAAGACCTTTAGAACAAAGAGCACTTGACTTAAGACACCCTCAAAAGTTTTAATACCTGTATGAAAATATTTAAAACAATATTGCTTATTCTATCTCTGGCATTTGTCATTTCATGTTCAGGCAAGACTTCAATACAGCCTGATGCGAAATTTGACGCAGAGAAGACATTTGCAAAAGCTAATGACCTTATCGAAAAAAAAGAATACGAGGATGCAAGAACAGTCCTTCTTGAGATAAAAAACAGAGACCATACAAAAAAATATGCTCCGCTTGCACAGTTAAAGCTGGCAGATACATTTCTCAAGGATGAAGATCCAGATCGTGCAATCGAAGAATACAGAAAATTCACAGAACTGTACCCTGATCATAAATATGCATCATATGCACAATATCAAATAGGAAATATCTATTTCAATCAGATTGACGGTCCTGAGAGAGGCTCTGGCGCAGCATTCAGGGCAATGGATGAATTCGAAAAACTGAAAAAAATGTTTCCTAGAAATCCATATAAGGAAATAGTTGAGAGCAGAATCGAGATGTGCAAAGACATAATCAGCGATTATGAATTTATTGTAGGAAATTTTTATTACAAAAAAGACGCATATAAAGCAGCCATTACAAGATTCGAAGGCCTGCTTAAAAAATTCCCTGAGACTAAAAAGGAGGCATCGGTACTTTATTATCTCGGCTTGTCTTATAAGGCTCTTGACAACAAGGAAAAGGCAGCGGAATATTTTAAGCGTGTTGTAGAAAAATACCCTCAAAACAACATTGCATATGACGCAAAAAAAGAATTGTCATCCCTGAACAAAAAATAGATCATCAGTTCTATCTTCAGGCAACACCAGCAGATTCCTTAACAATTCATCAACACTTGTTTTACAGGTAAAACCTTTTTATATTACAATGTTACAGAATTTCTATTTTTTCCTTGACACGTACTATATATTGTGTTTTAATTTCACTATATTATTTATTAGCACAACTTGTAGTTTGTCCAAAATGAACAGAGAGGCACTAATAATGAAGCTTTGTATAGGGCTTGAAGATTGGATTGCCTGTAGAAAATGTCTGGATTTATACACTTCAAAGAATTTAAGCAATAAAAAATAATTTTATTTTTTTAACCAGGAGGCATTATTTTATGAAGGCTTTAGACAGTGTTGTTCTTTCGCAAAACGCTTTAAAGGTCCTTGAAAAACGCTATCTTAAAAAAAACGAGGAAGGCAAGATCGTTGAAACGCCTGCCCAGCTTTTCACAAGGGTTGCCAAAAGCATATCTGCCGCTGACATCAACTATGGTAAATCTGAATCAGAGGTAAAACAGACAGAAACAGCATTCTATAATATGATGACCTCTCTGGATTTTCTGCCAAACAGCCCTACGTTAATGAATGCCGGAAGGGAACTGGGACAGCTGTCTGCCTGCTTTGTGCTTCCTGTTGGTGATTCCATGGAATCAATATTCGATGCTGTGAAGAATGCAGCAATTATTCATAAATCAGGCGGAGGAACAGGATTTAGTTTTTCAAGCCTTCGTCCTAGCGGTGATGTTGTAGGTTCCACAAAAGGCGTCTCTTCAGGCCCAATCTCGTTCATGACTGTGTTTGACGCAGCAACAGAGGCTGTTAAACAGGGGGGGACAAGAAGAGGAGCTAATATGGGGCTTCTGAGAGTAGATCATCCTGACATACTCAGTTTTATAACATGCAAAGATGAAAATACCAAGCTCAACAACTTTAATATATCTGTCGGCATTACAGAAGAATTCATGAAGGCATTAGATGAGGACAAGGAATATTCGCTCTTCAATCCAAGATCAAAGAAAACTGTTCAGCGTCTGAGAGCAAAAGACGTATTTAATCTCATAGTAAATCACGCATGGAAAAATGGCGAACCTGGCATTGTATTCCTCGACAGGATGAATGAAGGGAACCCTACTCCAAAGCAGGGCGAGATAGAATCAACAAATCCATGCGGCGAACAGCCTCTGCTTCCTTTTGAATCATGTAATCTTGGTTCTATTAACCTCTCTAAAATGGTTAAACAGTCAGATGAATGTCCTGAGATTGACTGGAAAAGATTGAAAGACACTGTATGGAACGCCGTGCATTTTCTGGACAATGTAATAGACATGAATAAATATCCTCTTAAAAAAATCGAGGAGATGACAAAGGCAAATAGAAAGATCGGGCTGGGAATAATGGGATGGGCAGACATGCTTATTCTGCTTCAGATTCCATACAACTCAGAAAGGGCTGTAAAACTTGCTGAAGAAGTAATGGGCTTTATACAAGCAGAGGGAAGAAAGGCATCTTCTGCGCTTGCTGAAGAACGCGGGTGTTTCCCAAATCACAAGGAAAGCATATACAACAGCAGAATGAAAGTAAGAAATGCAACAGTAACAACAATAGCTCCAACAGGAACTCTCTCTATAATCGCCGGATGTTCCTCTGGAATAGAGCCCCTGTTTGCAGTCTCATATGTAAGAACCGTGCTTGAAGGAACAAAGCTCATAGAGGTTAATCCTCATTTTGAGAAAGTTGCAAAAGAGCGCGGATTCTTGAAAAGAGAGCTTATGGAAAAAATTGCTGAAAAAGGAACGATAAAAAACTTTGAAGAGATACCGGAAGATGTTAAGAAAGTTTTTGTCACAGCGCATGATATCTCTCCAATGGAACACATAACAAGTCAGGCGGCATTCCAGAAATATGTGGACAACGCAGTATCGAAGACAGTCAATTTCTCCCATGATGCCGCACCAAAAGATGTTGAAGAAGCCTATATCCTTGCATACAAACTTGGCTGCAAAGGCGTTACTGTTTATAGAGACGGCTCTAGAGATGAACAGGTTCTCTCAACAGGGAAATCATCAAAAGACACAGGCAGGCAGCAGGTAGCAGAAGCCCGCACAACAGAAAAGGTAGTGCCGAGAAAAAGACCTGAGATGATAAAAGGCGCAACAAGGCTTATGAAAACAGGCTGCGGAAATCTTTATGTAACAATCAATGCGGACGACAAAGGACAGTTCTTTGAACTCTTTACATCAATGGGAAAAGCAGGAGGATGTGCTTCAAGCCAGTCAGAGGCGATCGGAAGACTCGTATCACTTGTATTCCGCTCAAACATAGATGCGCAGGAAGTTGTTAATCAGCTTAAGGGAATATCATGCCACCAGCCTTCATGGTGCAATGGCGGGAGGATTCTCTCGTGCTCTGATGCGATCGCAAAGGCAATCGAGAAACACTCTGAAGACTGCCACAAAGGCAACGGCAATGGGCATAAAGATGATTCTGACATTATGCTGGTAGGCGCATGTCCTGAATGCGGCGGCGCTGTTGAGCACGAAGGCGGATGTGCAGTATGCCGCAACTGCGGCTTCACAAGATGTACATGAGATTATAAGTTTATCCAATGTTTGAACATCATAAAAAACCATTAATAAGCAAAAAAGAGTTTATCTCAAGACAGATCCGTTATACTGGAATCTCCTTTATGGTGCTGCTGTTCTCGATCGGCTTAGGAACAGTGGGCTACAATCTTTTCGGCGGTCTTAAATGGATTGATGCATTCCTTAATGCATCGATGATATTAACAGGCATGGGGCCTGTTGACCATATTGAAACTGCCTCAGGAAAATTGTTTTCTGCTTTTTATGCTCTTTTCAGCGGCGTAGCCTTTCTCACTTTTATTGCCGTGCTTTTTGCTCCGATTTATCACCGTTTCATGCATAAACTGCATCTTGATGAAAAATAACTGACTTTGAGTTAGAATAATTCTATACACAAAAAACTAAACAAAGCGGTGTATTGTGCTAAAAAAATTTCTGCGTTTTGGACAATATCTTAGACAGAGAGGCTTGATTACATTGCAGGATATGATAAACGCACGCATCCTCCAGATAAGACATAATTCCAAAATAGGCGCTATTGCAAAAAATAAAGGCTGGCTTACAGAAGAAGAAGTAGACAAGATACTGATTAGACAGGAAGATGTCGAAAAAAAATTCGGGGAAATAGCCGTAGAGAACGGCGATCTGACAGAAAAACAGGTTGATCAACTTCTTGAGGAACAAAAAATAGATTATCTTTATTTTGGAGAGGCACTTGTAAAACTCGGTATTATTACGAAAGATGATCTGGCAGCCCAATTAGAAATTTTCAACAAACTGAGATTAAAAGATAAAAAATAAAATGGTCTTTGGTTATTACAAGCGTCTGACAGCAAATCAGAAGCGTATATATGATAAAAGTGATTCTATTGCCGCTGTGAAACTCCCTTCAGCAGCTGATTTCTTGCCATTGGTCAATGCTATCGAACAAGCGCTTAAAAAAGAAGACAGGGGGAATATAGAAATGCTTTCCCAGAAACTCATCATTGCCCTGGCATCAAGGCTCAGGACGCCCGGCATAAAGATGAGTGTTCTTGCAGTAAGGCCCCATAATTCAAGAGGCGAGCTTCACGGACTGTATAATCCTGCTGAGAGAAATTCTCCTTCTAAGATTACAATATGGATGAGAACTGCTCAACAGAAAAGGATTGTTGCATTCAAGACATTTCTGAGAACAGTTTTGCATGAACTCTGTCATCATCTTGATTATGAGCTTTATGGCTTTAGCGACTCTTTTCATACACAGGGCTTTTATAAACGTGAATCAAGCATCCTTAAACAGCTTTTAGTTGACAGGCAGTAGAATTCAGCTAAAATAGAATTGGGGGAACCAGGTTAATTTGTTTTATCGCCTTTATTTGTAAAGGAGGGACAATGAAAGTTTTTTTAAAAACCCTTGCAGCAATTTCCCTTATCTTTTTGCTCACGCCATTTTCATCAGCCGGTGAAAGATTAGCAGTAAAACAGGCAGCAACAGATGAAATAAAAGGTACTTTCACTCTTATAATGTTCGGAGGAAGACATTTCAATGATATCGAGACAGTTGCGATACTTGATCTTGAAGGCGATGAATACACAATAGAGCCGTATTCAGCTGAATATAATTACAAGGTGGAAAAGGGTCTTTCTGCAAGGGATGCCATTGCAAAGGCCGAACAATCCATAAACTGGCATCGTGCATACTGGCGGACAAACATTAGTAAGATACTGGACAAAAAGGGAAATGTAATTGGGTATGAGTTCAGACCTTATTACAAGCCTTACGAATTTGGTTTTGCTGATGTGCTTGATATCGATTACTTTTTAAAAGGAAATAAGGTGAGCGCAAACATCAGACTCATCCCTATGATCGAGCAGAAATTTAAGGGGTTTGATGGTGGAGATTTCAAGAACGGCTTCGGGAAATAATATTCTAAAGAAGCATATTTTTAAATACTTGTGGCTTTTACAAGAACTTGACAGTTTAAACAAAAGTGATAGGATGGTTAAATAAAACATCCTCTAAGGAGGTACGACCATGCCAAGAATTATTACTTATAAGTGCAGACAGTGCGGCTCTAGTGTTGTGGTTACAAAAGAGATGGGATCCAATGTAAGCCCTATTTACTGCTGCGGGATAGAAGCTGCTGTAATAGAATTCAGACCTAAAAAAAAATCTAAGAAAAAACCAACAGTAAAAAAGACAGTTAAGAAAAAACATGCGGCTAAAAAAAAGACTCATAAAAAATAGTAGGAATAATTCATCAAAAGGAGCTTTATATGCTTAAACTGCTTTTAAGAACAGACGATCTTTTCTCAACACTTTTTTTAAGGCTGGCATTGGGTTCTGTATTTTTTGCACATGGCGCACAAAAAGTTCTTGGTTTGTACGGCGGCACCGGCTATCAGAAAACCATCGAGATGTTCACAACACAGATGAGCTTTCCTCTATGGGTTCCTCTTGTTGTTATGGCTACTGAATTTTTAGGATCTATTTTTCTCATACTAGGATTCTTCACAAGGATAGCAGCCCTCGCAATTGGAATATCGATGGGGATATGTGCATATCTGTATCATTTACAGAATGGTTTTTTCATGAATTGGTCTGGAATGCAAAAAGGCGAGGGATTTGAATTCCATATACTTGTTATAGGAATAGCGCTTACGCTTTTGTTTAAAGGCGGCGGGCTTATGTCTCTTGACAGGCTTTTTGTATCTAACAAAAGATAAAAAAGCTCTAGCCCATTAATATATCAAGCAGCCTGTCCAACTCATCAAGGGAATAGTACTCTATTTCTATTTTTCCGCCTTTTTTCCCCTTATGAAGTATATGGACTTTTGTGCCAAGATTCTTGATAAGTTTATCCTCCAGCGAAGCAATCTGAGCATCCTTATGTTTGGATTTTGCTTTTTTTGCTGGGACAGAGCTTATTGTTTTTGAAAGCGCCTCAGCCTCTCTAACACTAAAGCCTTTGCTTAGAATTTTCCTTGCTGCCTCAACCTGCTGAGACCTTCCTTCTATTGATAATATTGCCCTTGCATGGCCCATACTCAGGGAGCCGTCAGATACCAGAGACTTTATCTCATCAGGAAGTTTTAGCAGTCTCATGTAATTAGCAACTGTTGCCCTTTCTTTTCCTACTTTTTCAGAAAGTTCTTCCTGTGTAAGATTGAATTCCTTCATGAGCCTGCTGAATGCCTCTGCTGTTTCAACAGGATTAAGGTTTTCTCTCTGTATATTTTCTATAAGCGCTATTTCAAGAGAGTCCCTTGAAGCAACATTTTTAATTATTGCAGGTATTTTTTTTAATCCTGCAAGCTGTGATGCGCGCCACCTTCTCTCTCCTGCAATCAGCCTGAAAGTGCCGTCGCCGGTCCTCGAGACAATGATCGGCTGGAGCACGCCTTTTTCTTTTATAGATACCGCAAGTTCTTTAAGGGCTTCATCCTTGAATATCTTTCTTGGCTGTTGTTCGCCCGGAAGTATACGGGTAATGTCTAATCGCAATATCTCTTCGCCCTTTTCAGGGATTAATGCCTCAAGCCCTTTGCCCAATGCCGTCTTCATTTAATATCTCCTTTGCTAACGATAGATAACTCTGTGCTCCCTTTGACCTAACATCATAAAGCAAGACTGGTTTGCCATGGCTCGGCGCCTCACTCAGAGCTACATTTCTTGGAATTACAGTATTGTATACCTTGCTGCCAAAATGCTTTCTGACCTCTTCTCCAACCTGATGTGCAAGCGTATTTCTAGAATCAAACATTGTCAAAACTATCCCCTCAATGTCAAGAGCAGGATTAAAAGAATTTCTTACAAGCCTGATTGTATTTGTAAGATGACTTAGACCTTCAAGAGCATAATATTCGCACTGCACCGGAATCAGCACAGAATCAGAAGCTACAAGCGCATTTAAAGTAAGAAGCCCGAGAGAAGGCGGACAGTCAATAATAATATAGGGATAACGTTCCTTTAATGTATTTACTAATTTTGAGAGTATAAACTCTCTTTCTTCTTTCCCAACAAGTTCTATCTCAACACCAAGAAGATCCACAGTTGAAGGAATAACAGATAAATGCTCCATTCTTGTTTCAGTTATTGCATCTGTCATGGGACATCTCTGTGCAAAGACATCATACAACGTTTTACTGATGCTGTCTTTTGCTATGCCAAGTCCGCTTGTAGAATTTCCTTGAGGGTCTGTATCAATTACAAGAATGTCCTTCCCCGCAAGAGCCAGAGAGGCTGCAAGATTAATGGCAGTTGTGGTTTTACCCACACCGCCTTTTTGGTTTGCTATTGCGATTACCCTGTTCATGATTAAAACCTGTTTATTATAGCAGTTTTAACCAAGTTGTAAAAACATTCATTAAATAATAAATATTCTCCTAGTTTTTTAGTTTTATATCTTACTTTATATCTTGATCAGCACAACTTACTTGACAAATCGAGTCTCTAAAGCTGAAAATTAAATAGTATGTATAAATTACGCGTTATTATCGTGCTGATTTTTGCTTTATTCTCAATTGCTTTTGTTTTTGCTGCTGAAACTCAGGGGGCTAATACCTCAGAAATTCAACCAGTAAATCCTGAGAAAATTTTTATTGATAAACCGAGCTTAAATACTCTACCTGAAATAACAAATTTGAAAACACCAGCGCCTCTACCGCTGCAAGATATAAAAACAACAAACATAGAAATTCCACCTGCAAAGGAAATAAAGCTTCCTGAGATCGAGAAAAAGATAACAGTGAAAAGTTTTTCACCATCCGAACCTTCCATCACACCATATAAATCAAATCCTGCTGCAGTCAAGGCTGTTGATAAAAACCTTTCTCTTTTCACAGACCGATTCAGAGATCATTTTGCTCTCTGGTTAAGCCGCTCAGGAAAGTATCTGGATATGATGAGGGAAATTCTCAAAAACAAAAACATACCTGAAGAGATTGTTTTTCTTTCATTAATAGAAAGCGGTTTTAATCCCTATGCTTATTCACGCGCAAGGGCAGTCGGCCCATGGCAGTTCATATCAGGGACAGCAAAAAAATATGGATTAATAATAGATTGGTGGAGAGATGAGCGAAGAGACCCGATAAAATCCACCATGGCAGCAGCAAACTACCTCAGTGATCTTTATGGCATGTTCGGATCATGGGATCTTGCCATGGCTGCATACAATGCAGGCGAAGGAAAGATAATGAGGGCGCTCAATCGTACAAAGACAGATGACTACTGGGCACTTTTAAAAACGCGTTATATAAGAAAAGAAACTAAAAACTATGTACCGAAATTTATAGCAGCAAGCATGATAGCTGTAAGCCCTGAAACATTCGGATTCACTGATATCGAGTATCACATACCTTTTGATTATGACGAAGTGACTTTAAAAAGTCCTATTGACCTTGATGTTGCTGCTCAGTGTGCAAATACAAGCCTTGAGACAATCAAGGAGTTGAATCCTGAACTAAGGAGATGGTGCACTCCTCCTCACACTCCGGAATACATACTCAGGGTCCCCAGAAATACAAAAGAACTTTTTATAGAAAACATGAACAGGATTCCTGAAAGCGAGAGATATACTCTGGAACTTTATACTATTAAAAAGGGAGATACTATATCAAAAATCGCCAAGAAAACAGGTGTGACTGCAAAGGCAATACTTGTACTTAATAATTTCAAAAACTCTTCAGTTCCCTTGAAACCGGGAACTGAAATCCTGCTGCCTCCAAAAGAAAAGTTTACAGCAGACAAGGAAGACAAGTACGAGATTAAAAAAGGAAACAGAAAATCAAAGAAAAAGACTGTGAAAACCAATGCCAACGATAAAATGGCATCTAACCCTCTTGGAAACAAAAAACCTTTAAATTAATATTTATTTCTTCGCTGCTTTTAGTCTTGCCTCTTCGGCAAATGGAGACTGCGGATAATCCTTTATGAGTTCCTCGTATTTCTTTTTTGCATCTGCCGTCCTGCCCATTGACTCCAGAATTTTCCCTGCTTCAATAAGTGCGAGATCCTTATATGATGTTGTTTTATATTTTGATAGTATATCAAGATATCTTAGTGATTCTGCCTTATCATCTTTTTTAAGACTTATTAATGCAAGTTTGTAGTATGTCAGAGGCACAAACATCTCATCATCAGGATATTTCTTATTGAGTTCATCGAGCATTTTAACTGCATCATCATATTTTCCCATCTCATAGTAACAGGCTGCCATATAAAAAAGAGCGACAGGTGATTTTTTTGCCTCGTATGATTTTTTGAAAAGTTCTCCTGCCTTTATAAATCTAGCTTCTCTCGATACAGGCTGTCTATTTGTAATTCCGTAATATGTTTTAAATGCTTCTTCCCCAAGTTTTTCTGCCTTATTGCTTGAAATTCTGTTGTAAAGAAAAATACCTGCAATAAGAAAAATAACTAAAACAGCACCAACCGAAATCAAAATAAAAATTTTGTTATTATCTGAAAAATATTCCATTGATTTTGAGATAAAGCTTCTGGTTGTTGTCTCGTTGATAGCATGTTTCTTTACAGTCTTCTTTTTTATTGCCTTTGGCATTAATTCCTCCTGAGTATCTTTTCTACTATTGTCTTTGAATTGTTAAATACAGCTTTGATCTTGTCTTCATCTATGCCTGCGCCAGCCAATATCTTTTTTGCCTTCTCAAGACTTATAAGATCATACGGACTGTGTGTATCAGTATTTATAACCAATGTCGCTCCATGCTTTATTGCCTCTCTTCCAACATGACCGTTTGTAAAAGAATGTCCTTTTCTTGATGTAATCTCAAGCGCAACGCCTTTTTCTTTTGCAAGTTTAATGTCATCTGTGGAGATAAGTCCAGGGTGAGCAAGTATATCAACGCCTGCTTCTATTGCAGCCCTGTTTGTTCCTTCTTTTACAGGCTCTGATGTTGTCTCTCCATGCACAACAACTATCTTCGCTCCTAGCTGTCTTGCCTCTTTTACAAGCGAGGATATTAGTGATGGCGGAACATGAGTTATCTCAACACCAGGAATTGCAGTTATTGATATGCTGTCTTTTAACGCATCAAGCACTTTAATGATTCTTGGTATAACAATATCAATATTAGACTGGTCAACATGGTCTGTAATTGCAATAGCTTTATAGCCTATTACAGACGCCCTTTGTATGAGCTCTGCCGGCAGAAGCTCGCCGTCGCTGAATAAAGTATGTGTGTGAAGATCAATCATTTTTTTGCCTTTTTTTAAATACAACAAGTATTCTAGCAAAATTCATTTTTAAAATCACCCTCTCACATCCTGCTTGGCCGTGCAAGCGTTACGACAATAACATCTTCTGCTCCTGCTTTTACAAGCACTTTTGAACATTCCCTTGCAGTAGCTCCTGTTGTCATAACATCATCTACAAGCAAGAGCCTTAGTCCATTTATTTTCTTTGCTTCAAAAGAACCCCTTAAATTTTTTATTCGCTCCTTGGCATTCAGACCAATCTGGGGAAGAGTTTCTCTTGTTTTAAAAAGCATGTCGATATAAATGGGAATCCTTAGTTTCTTTGAGAGCACCCTTGAGATAAGAAGCGACTGATTAAACCCCCTCGCTTTTAAACTATTGGCGCTTAATGGAACAGGCACGATACCGTCATATCTCGGAATGCTTAACTCAAAAAACAGACTGCCTAATGCGTTTGCAAGTCTTCTGAGCTTCGAAAATTTCATGAGATGTATTGCCTCTGCAAGTACATCAGCATATATCCCGTAATTCAAGACCTTTGAGAATCTTGGCCTCTGCTCAATGCATTCCTGACAAATAGTCGAATATTCGGATACCAGAGGAGCAGCGCATATACTGCAAGACGGGCCTGTATATATTTTTATGTTCTGCCAGCATTCGGAACAGATAGGAGAATGCTTATGATTATCAGAGGAATTTTTGCAGAAAGGACATGAGGAAGGATAAATCAGGTTTAATAAACTTGAAACTAAGCCATACCTGCGTGTTTTAGAGTTATTCCACACTTCCCGCACCTTGGACTCAGTGAAAGCTTTTGTTTAGCGACTTTATTTTTTACACTACAGCCCTTGCAAACTACTATGACATATTCTATTTCTTGTTCTGCCTTTGGTGCAGTTTTAGGAATTTCTGAAGACCCCTTCTCTGTTTTAAGATCATTCATGGCTGTATTTTCATCTTCAAACCTGTCTATTTGACCATGCATGAGTTTAATGTAATTTTGGTCTTTCTCTGTTATCAATATCCCCATGCCATTTTTAAAAGTGCTTATTCCTGTTTTTATTGTTCTCTTTACCTGACCCTGCACCTTTGCCATTGTACCGTCAGGAAGATATATCTGTACTTCTACGAATGTGCCCGGTATAAGGCCGTAACGGGTTCTTACAAAGAGTCCTGATTCTGATACATCACTTGTTGTTCCAGGATAAGTTTCAGTGCTTCTCCATGACTTGAATTTTACTTCAAGCCTTCTAGTACGCCGATCAGATTCCCTTTTAGCCATTGAACACCTTTTTTAAAACTATAAGTTCATTCCTCTTTTGTCCTGAAGATACAATGTGAACATCAATTCCCAGCTTCTTCTCTATATATCTTACGTATCCCCTGGCTGCTTTGGGCAGATGACTGAATTTTTTTGCTCCTGATGTGTTTTCTTTCCAGCCCGGCAGGTCTTCATATACAGGCTCGCATTTTTCAAATACATTTAATTCCTTTGGAAAGTTCTTGTATGTCTTCCCTTCGGATGTATATGAATCGCACACTTTAATTGTATCAAGCCCGTCAAGAATATCAAGTTTTGTAAGAACAATACCGCTCATTCCATTAATCATTACCGAATGCCTTAATACCACCAGATCAAGCCATCCGCATCTTCTCGGTCTTCCGGTTGTTGCTCCGTATTCTCCGCCTTTTTCCCTTATCTGCTCGCCAAGAGCGCCTTTCATCTCTGTTGGGAACGGTCCTTCTCCAACCCTTGTTGTGTATGCTTTAACAACTCCTATAACATTGTTAATTTTTGCAGGACCCACGCCCAGCCCTGTACAGGCTCCTCCTGCACTTGCATTCGAGGATGTTACATAAGGATATGTTCCGTGGTCAATGTCAAGCAGAGTGCCCTGTGCTCCTTCAAGTAGCAGATTTTTTTTCTCATCGATCATTTTATTAAGAATTAAATCTGTGTCAGCTATATAACCTGAAAGCCTTTCTGCGTATTTCATGTATTCGCTATAGATGCCTTCAATATCAAATGGCGGAAGATTATATATGGCCTTTGCAAAGGGATTTATATATTCAAGATTTATCTTAAGCTTCTCCTTGAAAATCTCAGGATAAAGCAAGTCTCCGATCCTAAGACCGGTTCTTGCAGTCTTGTCAACATAAGCAGGCCCTATTCCTTTTCCTGTTGTGCCTATTTTTTTTATCCCCTTAAGTCTCTCCTGTTCCTTATCGATTGCAGTATGGTAAGGCATTATTAAATGGGCGCTTCTGCTTAGAAAAAAGTTTTTACCTGTCTCTATCCCTCTTTTTTTCAAACCGTCAATTTCATTAATAAGCGCTGCAGGATCAACAACAACGCCATTGCCTACTATACAGACTTTGTCTTTATGAAGAATCCCTGAAGGGATAATGTGAAGCACAAACTTTTCATTTTTTATAACAACTGTGTGCCCTGCATTATGGCCGCCCTGATATCTTGCAACACCCTCAGCCTTTTCTGTTAGGACATCAATTATTTTCCCTTTGCCTTCATCCCCCCATTGCGCGCCAACAACCACCACCACAGCCATGTTCTTACCTCTCCACCTCTTTGATTAGATTAAACATTCAGCAGTTTTACAGATTTGACATTAGGCATTTTTTTTATTTCTTCAAGCTGATTGGATGTTATAGGAGTATCAATTGTCATTACTGATATTGCTGATCCTCCTGCGCTTTCTCTTCCAAAATGCATACGCGCTATATTGATGTTGTTCTTTGAAAAGAACGAACCAATATTTCCAATCACTCCTGGCTTGTCAATATTATAGATAAAGAGCATTATTCCCTCCGGGACGATCTCAACAGCAAAATTGTCGACTAATATTATTCTAGGCTCTTTCTTGCTGAGCAGGGTGCCGGCAATAACTCTTTCCCTGTCCTTTGTCTTTACCTTGATTACAAGCATACTCTGGTAATCGCCTGCATCACTGCTTTTCGTCTCTTTTACTTCTATTCCGCGTTCTTTTGCAATAACAGGCGCATTTACAAAATTCACTGTTTCTTCGAGTATTGGAGTAAGGAATCCTTTCAAGGCAGCAATCGTAACAGGCGCTGTCGCCAATTCAGAAGCATCACCCCTGTATTCAATCGTGACTCCGGTAACACCGCCTTCAAAAAGCTGGGATGCGAAACTTCCAATCTTCTCTGCCAGATTAAGGTACGGCTGCAATCTCACAACCTGATCAGCAGGTATTGACGGAAAGTTTACCGCATTTCTTATGGTTCCTCGTACAAGATAGTCTGCTATCTGTTCTGCAATTGCCAGTGCAACGTTTTCCTGAGCTTCTTCTGTTGATGCTCCGAGATGAGGAGTGCATATTACATTATCAAGCCCTATAAGTGAAAAATCTTCTGGGGGCTCTTTCTCAAAAACATCCATTCCTGCACCTGCAACTTTTCCGCTTTTAAGAGCTTCAAACAAATCTTTCTCATTTATTATTCCGCCGCGTGCGCAGTTGATTATTCTCACGCCAGGCTTCATTGTTTCAATGGTTTTTGCATTGATTATATTCTTTGTCTCTGGCGTAAGCGGTGTATGAACTGTTATGAAGTCTGCTCTTTTGAATACTTCAGCAAGCTCAACTTTTTCAATTCCAAGTTCCCTCGCTGTTTCTTCACTAAGGAATGGATCATAGGCAATAACAACCATCTCAAGCCCCTGCGCTTTTTTAGCAACCTGTGAACCGATGTTGCCAAGTCCCACTATTCCAAGTGTCTTATTGAAAAGCTCAACACCCATAAACTTCTTCTTTTCCCACTTGCCGCCTTTGAGCGATGCTGTTGCCTGCGGGATCATCCTTGCCAGAGAGAAAAGCATTGCAATAGTATGCTCTGCTGTTGTGATTGTATTTCCACCTGGCGTGTTCATGACAACAATGCCTTTTTTGGATGCTGCTGCTTTATCGACATTATCAAGGCCTGAACCAGCCCTTCCCACTACCTTGAGGTTTTTCGCAGCCTCAATAATTTCTGCTGTGACCTTTGTCTCGCTTCTTACAACAAGACCGTGATATTCACCGATGCAGGATTTTAGTTCATCAGGCTTCATACCAGTTTTGACATCAACAGTAAGCCCGGCTTTTTTTAGAATTTCAACGCCTTTTTCCGAAATTTTATCGCTTACCAGTACCTTCATTTCTAACATTTCCTCCAGAATTTATTGCCCTTCAAACCATTAAAGGATACCACACCAGCAAAAACATTGACAAGGCTTTGTTATCCTTTAAAATTTTCTAGACTTCCAGTCTTTAAATGCTAAAATATGAACAGAATTATATATTCACGGAGGGCAGAACTATGATGTCAAACATTCCAATAGACCTTTCTAAGGTTAGCAAGGAAAATACTGTAAAGGAAATCCTGCGTGCAGGAATCATTGCAGAGCTTGATGCAATCAGTCTTTATGAACAACTTGCAGCAATGACAGACAGGGTTGATATCAAGAAAGTTTTTATGGACATTGCAAAAGAAGAAAAAACACATGTTGGAGAATTTCAGGAATTGCTTTTAAGAGAAGACAAAGAACAAATTGAGGAATTAAAGCACGGCAAGGAAGAAGTCGAAGAACTGACAGGAAAATAAAAAAAGGAGAGAATCATGAATAAGAATATCAGAGTACTAGCAGCTGTTATTTTTGCAGTCTTTTTTATTATCTCTGCATCTTATGCTCAGGTAACTCATAAGTCAGACCTTAACGGATTATGGGTTACTACAACCAAAGACACTAATGATGCAACGGTCATTGTTTATCAAGAAGGGAATGAAGTAAGGATGATGTGCACATTTGATTACAATGGGAAAAAAGTTGCATGGTACAGCCAGGGAACAATCAATGGTAATAACGTCAAAACCCGCTTCAGGATTACTCCTAATACAAAACCGCAGGGATGGGAAAACGACGGGACACATGACCTCATTCTCTCGCCGGACGGAAATCTTCTTTCAGGCACAGGAAAATCTCTTTCTGGTTTCTCATACAAGATACAATTTAAAAGAATTAGATAAGATAATTTTAAAAAAGCAGAAATGTAAGATTCTGTTTACATATTTAAGGAGGCAAAACTAAAGAAAGGAAGAACAATATGACTACTGCGATTATTCTTATCAATGCTGACAGGCTGAAGATCAATAAAATATCCGAACATTTAGCAGAGATGAAAGAAATATCTGAAGTTTTTTCAGTAAGCGGAAATTACGACATTATAGCGATCGTTCGAGTGAAAAACAATGAAGAACTTGCCGCGCTCGTTACACAACACTTACTAACAATTGACGGCATTGTGAAGACAGAAACAGTGCTTGCCCTTAGAGCTTATTCCAGACATGATTTAGAGTCTATGTTTTCAATCTGAATTTTACTGAACAAAAATTTAAATAGAAAAACAAAAGGGGATGATATAATTATCCCCTTTTAAATTTACCCAAACCAATCAATTTTATTTCAACAACAATTCTTCTGCAACTGCAACACCTGTACCGAGTTTAACAGGATGTCCCATGCCTTTTAGCACCATCTCAACGCCGGCAACAGCAGTTATTACATCGAATGTATCTGCATAGCCGAGATGCGCAATCCTGAATACCTTGCCCTTAAGCTGGTCCTGTCCGCCTGCTGCTGTGATGCCGTATTTCTCGCGTAGATTTTTATATATTAGCTGTCCGTCAATTCCCTCAGGAGCGCATACAGCAGTGACAGAATTCGAAGGCGATTCTTTTGGATATAGTTTGAGTCCTATTGCCTGCATTGCTTTTCTTGTTGCATTGGCAAGTTTTTCGTGACGCTTGAATACATTTTCAAGGCCTTCTTTCTGGAGCATCTTGATGCATTCATTAAGCCCTATTATCAATGTTACAGGCGATGTAAAATTCGTCTGGTTTTTTGTGAGATTCTCGCGCTCTTTTTTAAAATTAAAATAAAACTTTGGTGATTTTGCTGTGTCTGCAAATTTCCATGCCTTCTCGCTTATCCCGACAAATGCAAGTCCCGGAGGAAGCATAACGCCTTTCTGCGAACCGCCGACAAGAACATCAATTCCCCATTCATCCATTTTTAAATCATGCGCAACCAAAGCTGAGATTGCATCAACTATAAAAATGGTGTTTGGGTATTTCTTAACTATCTTTGCAAGCGATTCTATGTCATGGTAAACGCCTGTTGATGTTTCTGATGCCTGCACAAACACGCCTTTTATTGAGGGATCTTTTTTAAGCTTTTCCTCAACAAGCTCAGGCTTTACAGCATGGCCCCATTCAACAACTATCTCGTCAACATTAAGTCCGTAGGCCTTGCATATCTTTGTCCATCTCTCTCCGAATTTACCGCCGTTTATTGTGATTACCTTGTCTCCAGGGCTGAAGAAGTTGTTCACTGAGCCCACCATACCGCCAGTGCCTGTTGAACAAAGTATCAGGACATCGTTTTTTGTCTGGTAAAGCCATTGCAGTCCTTTCTTTGCTGCATCCAAAACAGGAACAAAATCAGGCGCGCGATGATGTATCATCGGCATTGCCATTGCAAGCAGCGCCTCAGAAGGAACAGGTGTTGGTCCAGGTGCTAATAAATAACGTTTTAACATGGGAAACCTCCTTAAATATTAAGTGGACAAATAGTTTAACTTTGTGATAAAGACTAGTCAAGAGAGATTAGATGAAAATTTCAGAAAATAGATAATATTTCGAGCGTCTGTCTCAAACAAACCACTTTATCTTAAGTAATCAGTAGGCTTACTTTATCTTCTTTGCTATTGCCTTGAATTCTTCTGTTCCGGCTTTTTCAAGAAGCTGAAAAAGTACGGTCTCTGTGCATGTTATGACAGCGCCTGCATTACGCATAATCTCTATTGCTGTCTTGAAATTATCCTTTGTCCTTGAGCACACAGCATCTTTTACAATATGGACATCAAATCCATTCTTTATCAAGCTCAGGCATGTCTGGAGCACACACACATGTGTTTCCATACCTGTAAGGATAATTTTTTTCCTTTTTAATGCTGACAATGCTTCATTAAAAAAATTCTCGCCGCAGCAATCGAATGTGATTTTTTCTATCGGGTTATAAATAGGCAGTATATCTTTCAACTCGCTGATTGTCGGACCGAGTCCTTTTGAATACTGCTCAGTAACAACAATCGGGATACACTGAATTCTTCCGCACTCGATTAAATGAGAGCAGTTGTTGACCACCTTATCTTTTTCTTTCATAGCCTGCACAAGTTTTTCCTGAATATCAACAATAACTATAATTGCATTTTCTTTATTTATAAAAAATTTATGCTTCATATTTTCTTCCTATGAGCTTCCATAATGAATTTTTTAGATTTTTAATGAAAAGGGGGCGATAAGCCCCCTTTTCATTAAAACGTGATTACATCTGCTTAATCCTTAAGGCTAAAGCCTTCCTTTTAACAAAGACTCAACAACTGACGGATCAGCAAGAGTTGAAGTATCTCCAAGATCTTCTACCTGTCCATGAGCGATCTTCCTTAAAATTCTTCTCATAATCTTGCCGCTTCTTGTCTTGGGAAGAGCCGGTGAAAACTGCATCTTGTCAGGAGTTGCAATCGGACCAATAACAGTTCTTACGTGTCCGACGAGTATCTTCTTCAGTTCATCTGAAGGCTGGAAACCATCCTTCAAGGTTACATAAACATAGATGCCCTCTCCCTTTATATCATGCGGATATCCAACAACCGCTGCCTCGGCAACAGCTTCATGACTTACAAGCGCAGACTCAACTTCTGATGTGCCAATTCTGTGCCCGGAGATATTGATAACATCATCAATTCTTCCCATTAGCCAGTAATCTCCATCTTCATCAACTCTGGCGCCGTCTCCAGTCATATACTTTCCGCGGAATCTTGAAAAATAAACTTCCTTAATACGTTTGTTTTCAGGATCGCCGTATGTTCCTCTCAGCATTCCAGGCCATGGTTTCTCTATAACAAGATAACCGCCCTCATTCACACCTGCTGGGGTGCCATCTTCTTTGACCACCCTTGGAACAACACCAGGGAAAGGCCTGTTAGCTGAACTTGGCTTTAGTGTCATAGCGCCGGGAAGAGGAGTAATAAGTATTCCGCCTGTTTCTGTCTGCCACCATGTATCAACTATCGGAATTTTTTCCTTGCCCACATTTTTGTGATACCACATCCAGGCTTCAGGGTTTATCGGCTCTCCAACACTGCCAAGAACTCTTAGAGAAGATAAGTCGTGTTTATTCACCCAGCTTTCTCCTTCTCTCATCAAAGCCCTGATAGCTGTCGGCGCTGTATAGAAAATACTTACCTTGTGTTTTGCAACTATGTCCCAGAATCTTCCTGCATCCGGATAAGTAGGAACACCCTCGAACATCAGACTTGTTGCGCCATTGCTCAAAGGACCGTAAACAATATAGCTGTGTCCTGTAACCCAGCCGATATCTGCTGTGCAAAAATGTACATCCTCATCATGGTAATCAAATATCCACTTGAAAGTAAGATTTGTGTAGAGCATATACCCGCCGGTTGTATGAAGAACTCCCTTGGGCTTTCCTGTTGAACCTGAGGTATATAAAATGAATAGGGGATCTTCAGCATCCATCTTTTCAGGCTCGCAATAATTTGAGATGTCTGCTGCGCTCATCTCTTCATGCCACCATATATCTCTGCCCGGCTCCATGTCAGTGCCGTCTGCTCTTTTAACTACAATCACTTTTTCGACTGAAGGGCATTCCTGAAGCGCTTCATCAACATTAGATTTAAGAGGAATAAATCTTCCGCCTCTTACTCCCTTATCAGCTGTGACTACCATTGTTGACTTACAGTCCTGAATCCTGTCCTTTAATGCCTGTGCGCTGAATCCTCCGAATACTATGCTGTGTATTGCGCCAATTCTAGCGCATGCAAGCATGGAAATGGCAAGTTCAGGGATCATAGGGAGATAGATTGTTACCCTATCACCTTTTTTTACACCATTCTTTTTAAGAACATTTGCAAATCTGTTTACTTCATAATGCAGCTGCTGGTAGGTATATGTCTTGTACGAACCATCATCTCCCTCCCATACAATTGCAGCCTTGTTTTTTACAGGAGTGTTAAGATGTTTATCGAGGCAGTTGTATGAGGCATTAAGCTTTCCTCCGATGAACCATTTTATAAATGGTTTTTCAAAGTCATACTCAAGCACCTTGTCCCATTTCTTGTACCAAACAAGCTGCTTCTCTGCCATGTCAGCCCAGAAATTTTCAGTATCTTCGACAGATTTTTTATAAATCTTCTCGTAATCTTTAATGCTCTTGATATGGGCTTTTTCACTAAAATTTTTTGCTGGTGGAAATTTTCTGTTTTCAGCCAATAATACATCAATCTTTTCTTTTGACATCCCTACATTCTCCTCCCTCAAATTTGTTTATTGAATATTGGGCATCTGGGAATTCAGATGCCCAATATTATAGCTTTTTTGTGTATTACTCTTCTGCTCCTATCCCGATATATTCTCTAAGTTTTTCGCCTGCAAACTTCTCTTCTGCTTTCTTGTCTCTCCAAAGCAGCGAGACAATTATGCCGATTAAAAAAGCGGCAGCCATTGAATATATTCCAGGATTTTTAAGAGGGAATATAGCCTTAGGCATTTTCGCCTTTTCTGTTTTTATCTGTTCATCAGCCAGTTTCTTTTCTCCTGCAATTGAAGTATCAAGCGCTGCTAATTTTTCAGACTTAAGAGCAGGTGTTTTTTGTTTCTCCAAATCAGCAATCTTTGCACTGGATGTACTTTCTATCATCTTAATCTGATTTTCGACTGCTGTTTTCTCAGTCTTGTGAACTATGTCAACCCAGACAGTAGGACTGAGGATTATGAGCACAGTTGCAACAGTAAGGCCTGTGTATATGCTTGTCACAGCGCCCTTTGTTGTAAACTTTTTCCAGGTTATGGACATAAGCAATGCCGGGAAATTAGCGCTTGCTGCAATTGCAAAGGTAAGTCCGACCAAAAACGCAACATTCTGGCCTTTGAACATTATGCCCAATAAAACCGCAGCTATACCAAGACCTAAAGTGGCCATCTTCGCCATCTTTACCTCTTCTTTTTCTGATGCCTGTCCGCGCCTTATAACACCAACAAAAAGGTCATGTGAAAACGCAGATGCGCCTGCCAGTGTTAATCCCGAGACAACCGCGAGGATTGTTGCAAATGCAACAGCTGCCAAAAAGCCGAGGAAAGGTGTT
This sequence comes from Nitrospiraceae bacterium, assembly GCA_021373015.1. NCBI lineage: Bacteria > Pseudomonadati > Nitrospirota > Nitrospiria > Nitrospirales > Nitrospiraceae > Nitrospiraceae bacterium. The sequence goes on along the minus strand of JAJFTJ010000014.1, from coordinate 169,473 downwards.
CCTCCAAGCGCTTCAGCAAGCAAAGGTCCTGCCATATTGCCGCCTTTGTCAATGCCCATTATTATTTTCTGGCCAACCAGAACTGCTGCGCCAAAACCAATAGTAACTGTCAGTATATAGAAATATCCGATAAAACCCGTTGCATAGAATACTGACTTTCTTGCTTCTTTAGCGTCAGGCACTGTATAGAACCTCATAAGTATGTGCGGAAGGCCTGCTGTACCAAACATAAGCGCAAGACCAAGAGAGAAGGCATCTATAGGACTTGTTATCAGACCGCCTGGTTCAAGGAATTTTGAAGTATAAAGCTTCTCTGCTTGTCCGAATAAATCAGCATAGCTGAACCCAAACTTTGAAAGCGTCAGAAAAACAAGCAGTGTTGCACCGCCAAGAAGAAGAACTGCCTTGATAATCTGAACCCATGTTGTTGCGATCATTCCGCCGAATAGAACATAAGCAATCATTAATGCGCCAACAATAATGATAGCTGCTTCATAAGGCAGGCCGAACATCAGTTTTACAAGTGTTCCTGCGCCCACCATCTGAGCGATCAGGTATGTTAAAACTGTTACGAGCGAACCTGCTGCTGCTGCTGCCCTGATAGGTCTTTGATTTAATCTGTAGGCAACAACATCAGCAAATGTATATTTGCCCAGATTTCTTAACGGCTCTGAAATAAGGAACATAACAATCGGCCATCCAACAAGCCATCCAACAGAATAGATCAAGCCGTCGTAACCTCTTGTTGAAACCAATCCTGCAATCCCTAAAAATGATGCTGCACTCATATAATCACCTGCGAGTGCAAGCCCATTCTGAAACCCTGTTACATTTCTTCCAGCAGCATAAAAGTCTTTTGTTGTCCTTGTTCTTTTTGCTGCCCAGTAAGTTATTACAAGCGTGACGATAACAAACGCGATGAAAAACATTATCGCTATAGGATTTGTCTGCCCAATAATTGTTTGTGTAGCCTGCGGCATCTTATTATCCTCCTATCTTTTCTTTTATTTTCTTGACTAAGGTGTCATATCTGCTATTCGCCCAGAAGATATAGATACCTGTTAATACCCACGACAGAGCAATCGTACCCACTGCTATAGGGATTCCTACTGTAGTAGCTGTTCCTGCGCTCATCTTCTGTGAGAGAAACGGCTTGTTAAAAGCAATAAGCGCAATGAAACCGAAATAAATCAACAGTTCCACGACTGTTAGGGTAAGCGCTACCCTGTTCCTTCTTTTCAGCAAATCCTTGAAATCCTTGTCTTCAAGAATTTCGTGCACACTTACTTTAGCCATAAATTACCTCCTCCTGCAGTTTTATCTCAAAACCTTAATAGATTTTGGACTAAATCTAAAAATTACAGCTTTCTTCTGATTGACTGTATTTATCCGCTCCTTTTGAATAATCTCCAATTTTAAGAAGTACATCTGTAGTCTCAATCTCTGATTCTCTCAGCAATGGCATAAATCTCTGGAATATCTGTGCTGTAATAAAAGCATCTTTGATCGCATTGTGCATATCTGTAATCTGGATATCGAAACATTTTGCAATCTTGTACAATCCTGAGTCCTTTAAAAGATCTGCCAGGCATTTTTGTTCAGGGAATTTTTTTCTGAGACATCTGTAAAGCAGATATGTGTCTATTCCTGGATTTTTAATTGTAGTTCCAAAAAACTTTTTCATGTCTCTGTTTATGAAGCTCATATCTATTGCCAGAAAATGTCCGACAATAATATTGTCGCTGCAAAACTCAGAGAATTCTGAGAGGACTTTTTTAATTCCGGGTTTTTTACTGACCTCTGAATGAGTTATGCCGTGTATTAAAACGCTTTCTTTTTTTAGCTCTGTTTCAGGGTTGACCAGTCTATAAAACTTGTCTTCAAGGCTAATTCTTCCTCCAATCATCTTAATTGCAGCTATCGAGACAATGGAGTCTTTCTTTTCATCAAGGCCTGTAAGTTCTGTGTCAACCACGACATAATCAGCTTCGATAATAGGGGTTCTTTTAATCTTCATTTCTTTTCTCGCTGTATTGTCTGGAACAAATTATTTTATTTACCATATCAATGATTTATACCTTTCTATAATGCTGTCCTGAATTTTTGATACCAGGTGGAAAGCCTCTTTCATTGTCTTTTTTTCCAGATTACTGAGCTTCTTTGGATCAATAAAGTTGTCAGGATCACTGCCGCTTTGGATCTGTTCCAGCTGGTGCTGAATTCTAAGCAGCATAATAAATTCGAATGCATGTTCAATCTCTTCTGCATATTCTTTTGCCGTTGTATGGCTGTTTTTAAGAACGTTCAGTCTTTCAAGTGTTGATGTCTCCCTTATCCCTCTTTCTAGGCTGAAAAGTCTGACTATATCAACTAACATAGATACACCCTTTATTTTTAGATTAAGCATATCTTTATGTTCTCCGCTCTTTTCAACAACAAACGATTTGAGGAAACCAACAGGCGGCATGTTCTTAATTATCACATTAGCCAGATAACCAAGAAAAACTTTTTGATCTTTTAAAATTATTATCAGATGGTCTCTGAGCTTTTCTGCAAAACTTATCTCACCGTAAAGAGGCCTGAAGTCAAAAAATATCAGGGATTTCAGAATCGAATCCTGCACAGGTTCTGACACCCAGTTAGAAAAGTATTTTTTCCAGACCTTAAGAGGCTGGCACCATTGCGGATTTGTAGCCATATAATTTGCAGGGCAAAGAGGAAACCCGCATTTTAAAAGCCCATCTCTGATATGAGATGCAAATACGCTGAAATATACCTTTGCTTTTTCTGCTTCTTCCTTGGTATCCGTGTCGTCGTAAATTATTGCATTATCCTGATCTGTCTTGAACGTCTGTTCTTTCCTTCCTTCGCTGCCAAAAACAATCCAGCAGTAATTAACAGGAGGCTTGCCGAGCTCCCTTTCTGTTATATCAATTATCTTTTTTACAAGCCTGTCGTTTATCTCGCTTATTATTCTTGTTATATTGCTTGCCTTTGCTCCTTCTTTCAGTAGCAGACTGACAATCTTATTTATTTTTTTTGATACAGGGATAAGCCCTTCTATTGTCTGCTGGCTTTCGAGTTCTTTTACTATGGAGATTGGCGATATCCCCTGAAGCATCATCAGATCATGATTTGTTATTATCCCCTTGAGCTTGCCTTCGTCTACTACAAGAACATGATGAATGTTATAGCGCAGCATTTTGAGCAAAGCCTCAAAACAATAGTCACGCGCTTCAGCCTTTATCAAAGAACTGCTCATTATGCTTGTAACAGAGTCTGTTACCTGTCTTCCTTTGGAAACAACCTTGTCTCTAAAATCTCTGTTTGTTACAATTCCAACAGGCACACCTTCTGTTGTAACAAGCACAAGCGAACCTATTTTATGTTTCGACATTATCTCTGAGGCTTCTTTTATTGTGATGTCATTGGGAGCAGTGATGACCTTCCTGTTGCTGAGCTCTCCTATTGGAGTTGTGAAAAGCAATTTGTCTCCGCCTCCATAAAGCAAGCTCTTGTTATGCATCTCTTTGTATGTCTTATCTATATATTTATTGAGAAAGGACTTTAGAAAAAACTCTGTGACTGAAGGGTGGGTATCAAGAAGAGCAAGAATAGTCTGCTTATCTATCAGATAAGAGATTGTATCCTCAACTGCAATAACATTGGCAATTGATCTGTCTCCCTTAACCATTGAAAGAAGCCCAAACACATCGCCTTCTCCTCTATAATCAATTACAACTTCTTCATTGTCAGCAGATCTTATAAAAACCTTTACTCCGCCTTTTTTTATAACTCTCAGATACTCGCTTGCAGGACCTTCTTGATAAAGAATTGTCGAACCGCTAGGGTAGTATTCCATTGAAACCCCTGCAGCAATTTTTTTCAGCTCAGTGTCTTCAAGGAACTGAAAAGGAGGCACTTTTTTTAAAAATTCCACTACTTCTTCGAGAATCATACAGCCTTAATGAGCAATTAATATGCCTGCATTAAAAAATAGAAGATACCATTAAAAAATCATTAAAAATCAAGATGTTAACCATGGGATTGATAAAGCTTTGGAGATGATAAGCTGAGGTTATGCTACTTTTAGTAACGGTTGAATCATAATTAGAATGATTTCCCTTTATTCTTTAGGGACTTACAGTGCGTTACAATAAGTAGCATAAGCAGGTCTCATGTTTGAGAATAAAAGTAACGTTTACTGCTTTTTTGGTATATTCCATTTTTTTCTCTTTTCCCATAAGGCCTTGCGTGTTATGCCAAGCATGTCTGCCAGCTTCTGTTCTATGATATTATTCTGATGCCTTAAGATAAATCCCTTTGTATAATCTTCTATGGAAAGAGCCTTGTCCAGAGCCTCTGACATGAATGACTCTGCAGTTTTTATGCCTTCTGGCAGATGTTCCGGGTGAATAGTATCTTTGTCTGCAATAAGCACTGCTCTTTCAATAATATTCTGCATCTCCCTTATATTTCCCGGCCATGAATAATCCTTTAAAAGCTTGACTGCATTTTCATCTATGAATTTAACATTTTTACCTATGTCATATGCATATTTAACAAGAAAATGTTTGGCAAGAGCTATTATGTCACCTTTTCTTTCTCTCAAAGGAGGAAGTCTTAGAGTAACAACATTAATCCTGTAATACAGATCCTCTCTGAAAGCGCCTTCTTTTACAAGGGCTGCAACATCTCTGTTTGTCGCAGTTATAAATCTGATATCAACTTTTCTGGAGTGCACACCTCCAAGCGGTCTTATCTCATGGTCATCTATAACACGAAGCAGTTTTGCCTGCAAAGGCTGGCTTAATTCTCCAATCTCATCAAGGAAAAACGTTCCTCCATCAGCCTCTTCAAAAAGACCTCTCTTAGTTGCAGTAGCTCCGGTAAATGCACCCTTTGCATAACCAAAAAGTTCAGACTCAATAAGGTTCTCAGGTATTGCGCTGCAGTTTATAGCGATAAACTGTTTGTCGCGGCGTGAGCTGTTATAGTGAATTGCCTTTGCAAAAAGTTCCTTGCCTGTTCCAGTTTCGCCCAAAAGAAGAACATTGCTTTTTGAGTCAGCGATCTTCTTGACTTCATTAATAATTGCCTTTATCTCAGCGCTGTCACCGATTATTTTTTCGAAATCATAGGTTTCTTCTATCTTTTTCTTGATAAGAGTTTCAATAATACGCGCTTTTTCCTTGAATGCATTTCTCACAACTCTTTTTAATTCTTCGTAGATTATTGGTTTTACCAAATAATCATATGCCCCAGCCCTCAGAGCATCAACAGCCGTCTCAAGGGACGGGAATCCGGTTATTATTATTACAAGCTGTTCAATGTCGCGTTCTCTAGCTTTGCTCAAAAGCTCAATTCCGCTCATGCCGGGAAGAATTATATCTGCGATTATCAGGTCATAGAATGTATCATCAAGCGCTTTAAGCGCTACCTCGGCATTCTTGACACTGTCAACCTCATACCCATCGCTTAAAAAAATCCTTTCCAGCGATTCTCTAAGAGGATCTTCTTCAACAACTATGAGCAGTCTTTCAGACATTTTGCTCCATTGGCAGTCTTATAACAAAAGATGCTCCCTTGCCTCTCTCGCTTTTAACATCGATAGCGCCATTATGACTTTTGATTATATTTTTACTTACATTAAGGCCAAGACCAACACCTTTATTTGAAGATTTTGTTGTAAAAAATGCATCAAATATTTTATTGATCACCTCGCTGTCAATGCCAACGCCATTGTCCTTGAATTCGATATCAGCAAAACCTTCTGTCTTTTTTATTGAAATTTCGAGCCTGCCTCCATCCGGCATTGCATCCAGTGCATTTAACATCATATTGAGAAAAACCTGCTGGATCTGGTCAGCATTTACCTTCAGTCTAGGAATTTTTTCAAATTGTTTATGCAGTTCGATATTTTTCAATCTCTTGTCTAATTTCAAAAGATCAAGTGTCTGATTCAAAATCTCTGAAACATCTGCCGGTTTTTTTTCTAAGGGGGCTTCTTTAACAAACCTTCCAATGTTCTTTGTAATCCTGCTGAGTTTGTTTATCTCGTTGTTCATGTCTTCCAAAGATCTGTCCATCATCTCAATGCTTTCAGGAGAAGCGGTTTCCATATCCTTAAATTCTTTGAGCATAGAAGATATTGACGCAAGAGGATTAGCTGCAGCTGGTTTTGACTTCTGAGTCTGGGCCTCAGGTGTTTTCTTTTCGATTATCTCTTCAAATAACAAAATAAATCCGCCTGACTGGCCTCTGATCGATGTTATCTTCAGCGTAGTTCCCTTGCCTTTAGAATCATATATATCCACATTCTTTTGCATGCATGTTTTTACAATCTCTTCTGCAAGCCATGGAAGAAGATCGAGAATAGGCTTGCCAAGCGCATCTACTCTTTTTATTCCTGTAAGAGACTCCATCTTTCTGTTCCAGTAACGAACCAGTAAAGAAATATCTGTAGTAACAGTGCCGAAAAAAGCATTCTCCAGAATATTTGCCATCTGAGTCATTATATTCGGGTCTTTCATTTTTTTATCCCAAAGAAAAATTTATGATTCTTACTCAAATTTAATATGTCATGCAAGCGGCATTTATTATTCCTATTACCAGAGACAATACGCCCAGAAAAATTCCTTTTGATATATGATTCTCAGGTATGTCTTTTACAATTGTAGGAAAGATAATCTTAACTGCCAGAAAAGTGATTACCTGAATCACAAAAGCAACAAATCCCCAAGATATCATATCCAGCAGGCTCACACTGTGGGATATAGCGCTTGCAAGTGGGATTGAAAAACCTATTAATGCTCCGCTTAAACTGTAGCTTGCCGCAATATTCCCGTTGGATATCAGAATAAATTCTTTATATGGAGTTATCCACGTATAAACTCTCACAAAAACAATTAATAGACCAATGGCTGCAACAAAATACAGGAGAAAACTACCTACCCCTGCAAAAGACAAATTAAAATAAATCTTTTCAAACATAAGCTCTGTCCTCCTTATATAAAATAATGCGGCACAAATCTGCTTGTGTCTTTAGTTATCATTGTCAGGTCTTCTCTTATTCCTATGCCGGCTGGCTGGCCATCCACCATCCACGAGCCTATCACAGGATAGTTTCCATCAAAACATGGAAGTTCTTTTAATTCCTGATATACGTATCCCTCTTTACCGTAACTTCCTCCTGTTTCTTCAGAAGAAATATTCTTGCCGAATATCTTAATATTAGCGCCTTCTCTTGATAATAACGGTTTTCTCACATAGTTGTCTTTTATTTTTGACGATTCAAAATAGCAAGGCAGCAGGTTTGGATGTTCTGGATACATTTCCCACATGATTGCCATAATCCCTTTGTTCGAAAGGATCATCTTCCACGCAGGCTCAAAGAAATTCACTGTCTCATTTAGAACCATATCTCCAAATTCATCGCTTACTATCCATTCCCATGGGTAAAGCTTGAAAAGATATTTAATCTCCTCTTCATCAAGATCATAGAATCTTGATGTTTCCTTGCTAAAACCAATGTCATTAATATATATCTGCTTTGTAGCAATCCCTTTTTGGGAAGCAACATCTCTCATGTATTCTGTTGTCACAAAATCTTCTTTGTGGTGCTCAACGCACGTAAAATAAAGCTTATCAAAAATTCCCATCTTATTTTTTAATTTTAAAAATACATCTTCAAGTTTCTCATGTATCGAATTGAACTGGTCATATTTAGGAAAAACATCCTGAAGCCAGAACCATTGGATAACGCTGGATTCATATAATGCAGTAGGCGTATCAGCATTATATTCAAGAAGTTTTGGCTCTGATTTTCCGTCATAAGAAAAATCAAACCTGCCGTAAATGGTCAAGTCTTTTCTTTCCCAAGATTTCTTTATGAATTGCGCCCACTCTTTATTAATTCTCAGTCTGTGAAACAGGTCATTTTTTATAACATGTTCAACTGCGTTCAGACACATGTTATTCATATCTTCTGTTATTGCCTCGATGCGGTCGATTTCCTTGCTCTCGAATTCATAACAAACACCCTCATTCCAGTAAATTCCTCCGATTGAATGAAAAGAAAAACCCAAGTCTTCAAGGCTTTTCTGCCAGTTATTGCGGGGCGGAACCAAAACTCTTTTCATTACGATCTTGAGCTGTGAAACGAAGATGATTTCCCAAATCCGCCTCGGACAACATGCCTTGATGCAACAGTCCCTGTTGAATTATGGGAGAGAGCGCCTTCCTTAACATTAGAGAACTTTGCATTTGCCTCAAGCGGCCTTGGTGTGTTGTCACGACCAAGATAATAAGGATATCCTCTGTAGTAATAATACGAAGGACCCCACCATCTGTTTGTGGTGCGATCGTCCTGGCATTTGTCCGAACCCCAGTCTTCTGAACATTTTTCTTTTGATGTGTATATCTCTTGTTTTACTTCTTGTTCTTGGTCACATCCGGTTATCATTAAAGATACTGATGCTAAGAGGGTTAGGGCTATTTTTCTAGAACGTTTCATTTTTTATCAAAATCTCCCTATGTTTTGCTGAATTTTCACAGCTTCTGAATAATACAAAAAAAGAAAAATTTTTAAAAGAATTATTCCTTCTTTCTGCCTTCTTCTCGTGAACATTTTTGTATCTGATAAACCTTTGTTTTCTGTGCTAAAATCCATCATGGAATTTATTGATGTTGTTTTTCCTCTTAATCTTGGTCCTTTGACTTACAAATGTCCTGAACATCTGAATGAAAAAGCCCTGCCCGGCATGTTCGTTTCTGCGCCGTTAAAAAAACATATATCATTTGGAATTATACTCGGCAAATCCTCAAAAACTATAAAAGGTGAAATAAAAACCATAAGCGAGGTTCATGGTGAATCGCCTATGCTTGAGCCGCCTCTTTTAAATCTGCTCGAATGGATGTCAGACTATTACATCGCAAACAAAGGCATTGTTCTAAAAAGCATGCTTACAAAAGAAGTGTTCAAGCCAGTGAAGCAGCGCAAGTCTGTTAAAGCAGAAAAAGAAACTGAGATTCCAGAGATTCTCCTTGATGTAGATGAAAATATACTCTCGAAAATCAATGAATCCATATCACAAAAAGAATATAAAACTTTTCTTATGCATGCGCCGAGCTCATTGTATGAAATTTCATTCATGACAAAACTTTTAAAGCCTGATATGAAGGCAATTGTTTTAGTGCCTGAGATAGTACAGCTTAATCATATTGCGCCATATCTTAAAAAAATATTTGGAGAAAAGCTCTGTATTCTACACAGCAGTGTGACTAAAGGACAACGTTCAGAAGCATACTCAAAGATAATTTCCGGTGAATGCAATGTTGTGCTCGGAACACGCTCTGCAATATTCGCCCCTCTGAAAAATCCTTCCATGATTATTGTTATGCATGAGCAGAGCACCTCTTATAAAACTGAGGAAGGCTTCAGATACAATGCAAGAGACATTGCTGTAATGAGGGGGCTTCTTGAAAAAACCACTGTTGTTCTATCCTCAATCTGTCCGTCAATTGAATCCATATATAATGCTAAAAAAAATAAATACACACTTTTGAAACCATCGGCCATTCTCAAAAAACCTGCTATAAGAATCGTGAACATGTACAATGAAAAACAGCCAAACCCCAATCTCTCAAAAACAGTTGTTGACGCTGCTTCATCAGCAATAAAAAAGAACGAGCGGATAATGTTCGTGATAAATAAAAAAGGATACTCGATGCTCTCATGCAAAGAGTGCGAAAATATAGAGACATGCAGCAAATGCGGGATCCCGCTTGTATTGCACAATGAAGATAAATCATTGAGATGCAGTTACTGCGGTATCAAAACAAAAATCGTTGATTCATGCTCAAAATGCAAAAGTTTTAAGGTTGCGCTCACAGGCGCCGGCATCCAGAGAATAGAAGAGAGCATAAAAAAACTTTTCAATATCCAGCCAATAAGGCTCGACAGCGACAAGATACAAGGCAAGGCAGACCTAGAATCATTCTCTGAGATGATAAAAGGCGAGGCAATACTGCTCGGCACAAAACTTCTCACAAAAAGACTTAATCTGCATGACACACATGAAGGATTAGGCATGGCAGCTGTATTGAATGCAGATTTTTACCTGAACCTTCCTGATTTTAGGTCTGCAGAAAAGGCATATCAGGAGATATACGCCATTGCTGACAGAGTAAAGCCTGAAGGCAGGATATTCCTGCAAACCAGAATGCCGCAGAATGATGTTTACAGGTTTTTAAGAAACTATGATTATGATTCATTCTGCAATGAAGAACTGAGCAGGAGAAAGGCAATGCTATATCCTCCATATTCAAAGCTTGCGATAATTACTTTCAAGGGCAGGGATTACAACGAGAAAAAAGTAAAAGACAGAATCCAGAAGCTCTTAAAAGAAAATGAGGATATGGAAATTCTCGGCCCGTCACTTTCCATGACAAAAAAAGGTCAGAAGGAATATTCTCTGCTCATGAAATCTCCGACAAAAAATAAAGTTAATCTCGCTGCAAGGGAATTTTTGAAAATTGGAGAGGAAGAAAAGAACCTAAAAATCAATATTGCGATTGATGCGTGAGTGGTGAGTTTGCCTGCTTATCCGCAGTTTTTAAAAAGAGCCTGAAGCAATGATTTGTGTGATAGGAGTGTTTAACGCCTGAATTAAGCCGAGCTGCAAAGCGGCATCGGCTTAAAAGAGTTATTAGGCATGACGGATTTCCCCCACTTTCTGAGTCCCCCTTATCACCGCTTCATCAGCGCAAACACACCCCAGCCCAGGTATTCACGCGTATAAGCGGCGTAGCGCTCTGGTTCAGAGGTCAGTTTGGCTCGAACATCTTTCGCGAACTCGTCGTCGGGATTGGCTTCAAGCCATCGGCGCATGGTGAGCCATTTGGCCGCCTCGTATCTGTCCCAACTGTCTTGGTCTGCCAGAACCATTTCAACGACGTTGTAGCCGAGATGGCCGAAAGAGGTCAGAAGCTCTGGAAGCGCGAGAAAGTCGGAGATCGAGTTGGCAAGACACCCCTTGGCAACATCTTCCGTAGGCGGTGACTGCCGCCAGTAGGGCTCGCCGATGAGGATGATCCCTCCAGCACACAGGCTCTGCGTCAGAAGCTCGATAGTGCCTGCAAAACCCCCACCGATCCAAGTGGCACCGACACAGGCTGCCATACTAACCTTCTCTTCAGAGACATAGCCGGCAGCATCGCCATGGATGAACTTTACTTGATCCGCGACGCCGAGTTCTTTTGCACGGAGTTTCGCTTGCTCGGTGAACAACTGGCTCATGTCAATGCCAGTGCCAGTGATGCCGTAATCGCGTGCCCAGGTGCACAGCATCTCCCCCGAACCGCTGCCGAGGTCGAGCACTCGGTCCCCTGATTTCAGACGCAGCGCAGCGCCGAGAGTGGCGAGTTTTTCGGGTGTGAACGGGTTATGGATGCGGTGAGCACTTTCACTGATGTTGAAGATCCGTGGAATGTCCATTGCAGAAAATCTCCTTTAAGATGTGAATAGATTCAGTAACTGCTTAACAATATTATTAACTGGTTTCTTGATATCATACGAAAAGCAATAGAGCAAGACAAGAAAATTTGACAAATATCATGGGGGGTTAGGTCTTGAATTTTAAGGTATTGCCTGCTTTTTTTTGCATATGTTTTTTAAGGACAGTATTTATTGCATCATCAGCATTGCGGAATATCCCAAATTTAACATCTTCATTAGTCCTTTTATATATCTCTTAATGCTGCGATTGATGCGTAAATGAGCTGCTAAATCTAGCAGACTTTACTCTTTTGCAAAAAGGGGTTCGGCGTGAATAACAACTCTGCTGGTATTGGGGATCTTTTCATAGATCAGACGCTCAAGCCGGCTCGTAATCGAATGCACTTCTTCAAGGATGACATTGTCTTCAAAAGAACAGTGCAGAGATATAAAGAGTTTTTCTTTTTCTGTTTTTCTTATCTGAATATCATGAACCTCTTTAATTTTTTCGATGGTATCAGAGCTCTGAATGATTATATTTTTTTTCACAGCATCTTCCTCAGGAGATAAATGCCGGCTTGCTTTTTCCTCTACAGGCAAAGGATCGATATGCACGCTGATGTCCAGATCTCCGTCAAATTCATTTTTTATTTCTTTTTCGAGTGTGGAGACAACATCATGCGCTTCCTTGATTGTGAGGTCAGGCGCTACTTCAACATCAAATGCAATATGCTTTTTATCTCCTAAAATATCCGCAGAAACATCGTGCACATTGAGATTATGTTTTGAGCCTATTACTTGAACCCTCTCTGCAATAGTTTCGCAATCCAGAGCAATCGGTTTTGTATTAATTATAATATCAGCCTCAGGAATCAATTCTTTTATCTTGTTTTCGATGGTGCTGCAAATCACCCCGACATTTTCAAGAGTGAGCACTCTGCTTACTTTTACGCTCATTTCAACAAAAACAAAAGGGCCTGCCTGCTTAACTCTGATCTTTTCTATATCAACCACTCCGTTAACACTTTTAGCTATCTCAGTAATTTGATCGGTGATGCCCTCGGGTGCAGTGTCTAACAACACATCAATTGTTTTTTTGCCAAGACCAAAAGCTGCATAGGCAACTAATAATGCAACAGCTAAACCTGCAGCAGCATCAGCCCATTTCCAGCCTATTGCAACAAACACAAGACCGACCAGCACCATTACAGAGCTTAGAATGTCTGAGCTGAAATGCAGAGCATCTGCTTCTAATGCCTGGCTGTGAGTTTCTTTAGCAACTTTTTTTAATGCTCTAGCTCTGGAGAAATCAATAATTATGGAAAATACAATAACTAGTATGGAATACCATGTTACCTGTACTTCAACAGTTTTAGAAGTTAATCTATGAACTGCTTCATAAATAATCCATGCGCTGGTTATAAGTAAAAGACCTGTTGCAATTAAGGCAGTAACATTCTCTACTTTGGCGTGTCCGTAATGATGGTCTTTATCAGCAGGTTTATCGCTGACCCTGACAGCAAAATATGTCAGAGACGCTGCACCAAAATCCAGCCCTGAATGCGCAGCTTCTGAGATAATGCCTATGCTTCCTGTAACAATGCCAACAAACAGTTTTATTGCTGTTAAAAAAAAACTTGCTATGACTGAGCTCAGAGCAACTTTCTGTTTTTTTCCGGTGGATTCCATTAATTACCTCGTTATTATTGAATAAGCATGTCTGTCTAGACAGAAAAATATATATTCAGTCATATTAAAATTGTATCAGATTGAAGAAAGATAAATAAATCTAATAAATAAAAATGGACTTGCCAATCATGGCTGCTGCCTGAAATTCTTTTTCCTTCTTATCAGATCATTCGGCCTCACACCTTCTGGAACCTGAATAAAAACTATATCCTCATTTCTTGCCGAGGTAATATCATTGCCTTGTAAATTTTTTATTGAATTTATCTCAAAGCTTTTTTCTTCAAGTCCTGGAGAAAGATATTCTACGGACTCTCCTGCATCAAACCTGTTTCTCATCTCAACCTTTGCATTTCCGCTATTTATTTCAAGAACAATGCCTACCAGTTCATGGCTCATTCTGTAACTCTCTCCATCGAAATTGTATCCGTCATCAGGCTGCTTCCCAAAAAACATTCCTGTTGTATATCCCCTGCTGCTGAACATAGAAAGCTCTCTCATCCATCTTGGATTCACCTTGTAATCTTTCTCTGAAAGGGCATCTATCGCTTCTCTGTAAGTCTTTACTACACCTGCTACATAATTTATGCCCTTCATCCTTCCTTCTATTTTTATACTGTCTATTCCGGCATCAACGAGCAGAGGCATGTGCTCTATCATGCAGAGGTCTTTTGAACTCATGATATAGGTTCCTCTTTCATCTTCAAAAACCGGAAGATATTTACCGTCTCTTGTTTCTTCCATAAGAACATAATTCCACCTGCATGAATGAGTGCATTCTCCTGTGTTTGCGCTGCGAGAAGTAAGAAAACTGCTTATGTAGCACCTTCCTGAATAAGATATGCACATAGAGCCATGCACGAATACCTCGAGTTCTATTTTTATTTTTTTGCGAATCTCTTTTATCTCATCGAATGAAAGCTCTCTTGAAAGTATAAGCCTCTTTGCTCCAAGTGATTCCCAGAATTTTGCTGATTCAGCATTTGTGATATTCGCCTGCGTGCTTATGTGCAGCTTGATCTCAGGAGCTTTCTGTCTGAGCATGTTGAATATCCCGGGGTCAGAGACTATCACTGCATCCGGTTTAACAGTTTTTAGCAAGTCGACGTGTTCTCTTATCTCTTCGATATCTTTGTTATGAGGAAAGATATTTGCTGTGATATAGACACGGACATTGTTTTTGTGCGCATAATCTACAGCTTCTTTTAGTTCATCAGGATTGAAATTTCCTGCCTTTCCCCTGAGGCTGAACCTTGAATCACCGAGATACACAGCATCGGCGCCATAGTGTATCGCTATTTTTAGTTTCTCAAAATCTCCGGCAGGAGCAAGCAATTCAGGTTTTTTCATATTTATTACTAAGCATCTGTTTTGCCCTATTAATATCCTTTTTTATTTGCACTTCAAGAGCCTTTATGCTTGGAAATTTTTTCTCGTCTCTTATGCGCTTGATGAAATTAACCCTTAGTTTTTTCCCAAGCAGATTCTTTGCAAAATCAAACAAATGCACCTCATAATTCACAGCAGTATCTCCGAAAGTCGGATTTGTGCCGATATTCGCAGCGCCATTGTAAATGTGCTTATCAAAGATAACTTTTACAGCATAAACACCTTCTTTAATATCAGTTCCTTCCGAGACAGATAAATTTGCAGTAGGAATGTGAAGAATTTTACCACCCCGACCAGCGCCTTTAATAACTTTCCCTTCAATATAAAAAGGCCTGCCTGCAATCTTTTTAATTTGCTCGACCTTTCCTTCAGAGGCGAGTTTAGCTACCAGAAGTTTCCTGAATATCTCTGCTGCCTGTTTTTTTGTCTGCTGGAGAGTCTTGCTGTTATTCACAGAAAAATCAGACATCTTTATCTTTTTCTCTATAGGCATTTGGCATCCAAGCCTTTGTCTCGCGGTCTCAGGACTTATTCCGCTTTTGCCCAATCTTTTTAATGTTGTTTTCTTACCTGCAAAAACAGTGATTGTCCTATCGAAATTCTTCTCATAACCGCGCTCAAATATAACAGGAGCTTCCACTATGATCAGTTTGTTTTTGTTTTTTGGTTTTATTTTTATTTTTTGTATTTCTTTAAATACCAAAGGGTGAAGAATGTCTTCGAGCTCTGTTCTCAGCTTCTTGTTAATGAATACTTTTTCAGCAACTTTTTTTCTTATGACCTTGCTTTTTGCATCAAACACGTCATTTCCAAAAAGTTTTTTGATTTTATTAATAATATTTTTTTCATTAAGAAGCTTATGAACAAGAGTATCAGTATCAACTGTCAGCGCCCCAAGTTTTCTAAAGATAGCAAGCACAGCGCTCTTGCCCATGCCGTAATTCCCTGTTAATCCAGCAATAAACATGAAACTTATTATACCTTACTGCTTTTCCAGCTCTTTTCCTCTTTTGTGCATTGCACCGCCCTTGAAAAGGCATACTACAAAGACAATTATTGCTACGATAAGCAAGGGAAAATACAGAACAGTAGCAGTGAAAATGAAAAACCCATTTAAACCAAGGATTAGAATTACCAGTCCGATAAACTGAACCAAAAGCCCCATTGTTTTCATATTTTTTGCTTCCATTTGCCCTCCCTGTTTTTCATGCATTTTAGCTGAATTGCTATGTTATTTTAAAGATAAATTAGATTCTCCCAATTCGTACTCTATTTGCCATATGTAAAGTATACAGTCTTATTGTAAAACAAAGTTTTACAATGTTATCCTAAAATGTGAATTACTCTCTTTTTCAAAAACCAAGCAGATACATAAACAATGAGATAAACTCCATTCATAAACATGGAGAAGTCAATGTTGCGCTTGCATTCCCTGATGTTTATGAGATCGGCATGTCGCATCTCGGGCTTAAAATCCTATATAAAATAATCAATGAGCTTCCATACGCATCTGCGCAAAGAGCTTTTCACCCATGGCTTGACATGGAAAATGAGATGAAAAATAAAGGGATTCTGCTCTCATCGCTCGAGACACAAACACTTTTAAAAAACTTTGATATTGTCGGGTTCAGTCTTCAGTATGAACTTTCATACACATCTGTTTTGAACATGCTTTCTCTGTCAGGAATTCCTTTAAAAACATCTGAAAGAATTGATGGTGATTGGCCGCTTATTATTGCCGGCGGTCCATGTACTGTTAATCCAGCGCCAATGTCTGCTTTTATTGATGCATTTTTAATAGGCGACGGCGAAGAAGCTGTTGTAGAAATATTGGATGCATATAGAAAATGGAAAAAACAAGGAGACGGGAAGAAAAAGACAATTCTGAAATTACTCTCTGAGATACAGGGGATTTATGTTCCCTCTGTTCATAATTCTTTGTCATCTGAATATCTTGTTAAAAGGCGATTTATCGAATCACTTGATTCTGCCCCGTATCCTGATTCTCCGATCGTGCCTTATATGGGAATAGTTCACGACAGGGTGAATATCGAGGTTTCTAGAGGATGCACAATGGGATGCAGGTTCTGTCAGGCTGGAATTATTTACAGGCCTTTGAGAGAGAGAAGCCCTGAAAATATATTAAGAATAGCAGAGAATTCCCTTAAAAACACTGGTTACGACGAATTGTCTTTCACGTCTTTGAGCGCCGGCGATTACTCATCGCTTATTCCCCTGCTCAGAGGAGTCAACCAATGTTTTCATGGAAGAAACATATCTCTATCCCTGCCTTCATTAAGAGTTGGAGCTGTAAACAAAGAGGTTTTAAAAGAGATAAAAACAGTGCGGAAAACTGGTTTTACGATCGCGCCTGAAGCAGGAACAGCAAGACTGCGTTCTGTCATAAACAAAAATTTTTCAGAAGAAGATTATGACAGAAGCCTGAAACTTCTTTTTAAGGAAGGCTGGCAGAATATAAAGCTTTATTTTATGATCGGGCTTCCAACAGAGACAGATGAGGACATTGCAGCTATTCCTGAGATGGCAATGAAGGCTCTCAAAACTGCAAAAGAACACACAGGAAGATTCGTTAATATAAATATCGGGATATCTCCTTTTGTTCCAAAACCGCATACTCCGTTTCAGTGGTATGGTCAGAACAATATCAGCGAGATAAAAAGAAAGATGAATTATCTCAGGGAATTCTTCATGAGAAAAAAATTCAAATTCAAAAGCCATGATATGAACATGAGCTTGCTTGAGGCAGTATTTGCAAGGGGAGACGAGAAACTCTCTTTCTTGATTGAAAAGGCATGGTCGCTGGGATGCAGATTGGATGGATGGGGGGAGTCTTTTGATTTTGAAAAATGGCGGCAGGCAATGGATGAGACAGGAATTGATGCATCAGCATATGCAGAAAGAACATTTGAAAAAGAAGAGCGTCTGCCATGGGATTTTATCGATACAGGGATTAAAAAACAAATCTTATATAAAGAATATGAAAATGCTCTTAAAGAAAGCATAACGCCTGACTGCATGATCTCATGTTATGCATGCGGATTGAATTGCAAAAAAATAAAACAAAAAGATAATGAAATGGAAACCTCAGATTTTATTAAAACACCGCCTGTTGATGCTAATGCCCCAACTCAGTATCTTCGCATCGAATTTTCAAAAACAGGCGTCTTAAGGTATCTTTCTCATTTTGAGATTACAACCGCTCTTCTTCGTGCAATGAGACGGGCAGGAATATATCTTGAATACTCAAAAGGATTTCACCCATTCCCAAAAATGTCATTCGGTCCTGCTCTCAGCGTTGGTATTTCAGGCATGAGAGAATACTTTGATATGGAGATATCATCAGCATCTGGTATAGACTATACGATATCAAGGATAAATGATTTTCTGCCAGAGGGCTTAAAAATTAAAAACGCAATTTTAATCACAGCCAAGGAACAGTCCTTGAGCAGCTTTATATCCAGATATGAGTATGAGATAAAATGCTCTGATTCGTCTGTTGTAAATAATAAATCTCTTTCAGGGGTTGAGAATATAGAAATAGTGGATAATAATACAGTGAGGATAATATTGGCAGATAAAGAAGATAAAAAAGTTAAAGCAAGCGAGATTTTCTCAGAACTCTTCTCCGTGCCGTCTAGAGAGCTTGATATAACAAGGCTTGCAATGTATGGCAAAAATGCCTCTGATAACAGCTGGGTAACGCCAGTTGAAAGGTGCTTGACATGTCCGGCGAAATCCTGATCAATGCAGAAAGAGAAGAAGTAAGAGTCGGTCTTCTTGAAGGCGGACAGGTAGTCGAGTTCTACGTCGAAAGAAAACGCGATGCAAGTCTTGTCGGGAATATCTATAAAGGAAAGGTAGTTAAGATACTTCCGGGAATGCAGTCTGCTTTTATCGATATTGGGTTGGAAAGGGCGGCATTTCTTTATGTTGCTGACATAAGAACTGATGTTGAAGAATATACGCCTTTTTTAGAGGATGAAGAAAAAGATGAATCTCTTGAACTTATATCACAACAGGGAAGGTCTGATCTTTCGATAGAAGAGATTATCCAGTCTGGACAAGAAATTCTTGTTCATGTTTCAAAAGATCCCATAGGAAGCAAAGGTGCAAGGGTTACATCGTACATAACCTTAGCTGGCCGCTATTTAGTGCTTATGCCTAATGTTGAACACATAGGAATCTCAAGAAGAATATCCAATGAAGAGGAAAGAACACGGTTAAAAACTATTGCTGAGAATATAAAGCCGAAAGGCTACGGTCTGATAATAAGAACTGCAAGCGAAAGCTGCAGCGAAGAAGAACTTAAAAGAGATCTTGAATTTCTAATCTTGATATGGGAGAACATTCAAAGAAAAAAAGACAAGGTATCTGCGCCGGCTCTTTTATACAGCGACCTTGATCTTGTTTTCAGAAGCGTGCGCGACATGCTTACACAGGGAGTCGAACGCCTTATAATTGATTCTCCTGAAGAATACGAAAAGATAAGGGAATTCGTAAAAACATATTTTCCAAAACTTCTTGAAAAAATAGTTCTGCATGAAGGAAACGAGCCTATTTTTGACGCATTCGGCATCGAGCTTGATCTCTCCCGCGCGCTTGGCAGAAGGGTTTGGCTGAAATCAGGAGGTTATATAGTAATAGATCAGACTGAGGCAATGACAGTAATTGATGTAAACACCGGGAAATTTGTCGGCAAGGAAGGACTTGAAGACACAATATTAAAAACAAATCTTGAAGCAGTCAAGGAAATCGCATACCAGATACGGCTCAGAAATCTGGGGGGGATCATAATCATTGATTTCATAGATATGGAGAGACTTGAAAACAGGGATAAGGTTTTCAACGCCTTTCTTGAAGCAATGAAAAAAGACAGGGCAAAAAATACCATATTCAATATCTCAGAGCTCGGCCTTATACAGATGACAAGAAAACGCGTGAGGGAAAGCATTGGAAGAATCCTTTGTGAGCCCTGCCCTTATTGTGAAGGCAAAAATTATGTAAAATCTCCGCGCACAATCTGTTATGAAATATTCAGAAAATTATTTAAGATTGCAAGACACAGCACAGATAAGATTATTGTCACAGCGCATCCGTCTGTTGCAGAACTTCTCTCAGACGAGGAAAGACAAGGGCTTGAGGATATTGAAAATCGTTATGGCATAAAAGTAATAATAAAAGAAGATATCCATCTGCATCAGGAAAACTACGAGATTACCCAGTTGTGACGGAGCTAGAATTAATTAATTATAGAATTAAAAATTTCAGATATTTACCTCAGATTTTAACGTTGTATTTTTTAAGGTTTCTTAATGTTATACACAAAATTATCAAAACTCTTAGATATTCTGGAAAAAATGAGAACTGCTGTAATAGCATATTCCGGCGGTGTTGACAGCACATTTCTTATCAAGGCAGTAAAACTCTCCGGCATTAAAGCACTTGCAGTAACAGCATTTTCAGAGACAATGCCTGAGGATGATCTTGCATGCGCTAAAAAATTTGCAGGAGAAATCGGCATTGACCATAGAATAATAGGAACATCAGAATTGGATTCGGATAAATTCAGGTCAAATTCTCCTGACAGATGTTTTTTCTGCAAAGATGAACTTTTCACAAAGATAAAAGAGATTGCGTCAAACGAAGGATATGATTTTATTCTTGATGGAAGCAATCTCGACGATATGAAGGATTTTAGACCTGGGAGAAAAGCAGCAGGTAAATATCTTGTTAGGAGTCCGTTAGTCGAAGCAGAACTTACAAAAGATGAGATAAAAAAATTATCAAAAAAACTCAATATCCCGTTATGGAACAGACCGGCCTCTCCATGCCTTGCATCAAGATTTCCATATGGCGAGGCTATAACTCTTGAAGCTCTGAAGCAGATAAGCAGAGCAGAATCTTTTATTAAATCTCTTGGGTTCAAGGAATTCCGCGTACGGCATCACGGTGATACTGCAAGGATTGAGCTTAATAAAAATGATTTTAAAAAAATGCTCAACAAAAACATAAAAAAATCTGTGGTGGGAAAACTCAGATCTCTCGGCTATAAATTCATCTCACTCGATCTTGAAGAATTCAGAAGCGGGAGAATGAACGAGACAATAAAAATCTCCGAGGATATTTCCTGAATTGAACGAAATTTATCTGAAAGAGCTCCTCAAATGCGTTAAGTGCGGCGGATGCAAGGCAGACTGCCCTACTTATGACAATGATGAAACAGAATCAATGGCTGCAAGAGGAAGGCTTATACTTTTAAGAGAACTTCTTCTCAAAAGATTAAAACCCTCGCCAGAATTGAATGATATGATATTCAGCTGCCTTTTATGCGGCGCATGCTCAAATCTTTGTCCAAGCAATGTTGATATAACAGAGCAGATTTATAAAGGACGGCGTGTATTGAAGCGCAGCGATAAAAAAAGAAAACTCCATAGAATATTAACAAGGGCATTTATAAAAAGTCCTTCTCTCAGCTATAAAATATTACAGAGTCTTGGACATTTCATATCTCCTTATCTTTCTAAAAAAGGTTTTATACCCTCTAATTTCAATATTCCTGAGGCTCCGTTCAGAGTTACACAGCAGGTATACAAACCAAGCGATCCAATAGGAAGAGTGGCAATCTTCACAGGGTGCAGCATAAATTATTTCTATCCGTCATTAGGCGTGTCGCTTATAAATATTCTTCTTAAAGCCGGATATGAAGTGATAGTGCCAAGCGGAGAGGTCTGCTGCGGCGTTCCAATGAGAACACTCGGATTGGAAGAAGAGGCAAAGGCTGCTGCAAAAAAAAATCTCCGCATATTTAACAAGCTTAAGGTCGAAGCTGTGCTGAGTCTGTGTCCTACATGCATTGTTGCAATAAAGAAACACTATCCTAAGCTCGTTGGAGAAGCAATAAAAAACGCCGAGGACGCCTCGACCTTTCTTTTAAAAAAACTCGACCTTAAAAAAATATCGCCGATTAAAAAACATCCTTTGACCTTCACATATCATGACCCCTGCCATATGATCCATGAGTTGGGGATAAAAAATGAGCCGCGTGAAATTCTCAAGACAATCGGACTTTCTCTTACTGAGACGGAAGAAAAAGGCTGCTGCGGATTTGGTGGAACATTCAGCCTCTCGTTCGAAGATATTTCTAAAAAAATGCTGGACAAGCAGATCAAAAATTACAAAAAAACAGGAGCACACTCAATTATCACCTCCTGTCCAGGCTGCATGATGCAGTTCAGCAAGGTGTCAGATAAAATGCCTGTATTTCATATCATAGAACTTATTGAAGAAGCATATTGCGGAAGCGATGCGTTATAATATAAAGTCTTTCTAACATTTAAATCAGGGGGAAAAATGAAATTCTTTATCGACACAGCAAACATTAACGAGATAAAAAAAGCATGGGATGTCGGAGTAATAGACGGCGTTACAACAAACCCATCCCTTATTTCAAAAGAGGGCAGAGATCCTCTCACTATTTTAAAAGAGATATGCAGTGTTGTGGACGGTCCGGTAAGCGCAGAGGCAATAAGTTTGAAATCCGATGAGATGATAAAAGAAGGCGAATCTCTTTCCAAGATTCATGAAAATATAGTTGTTAAGATACCAATGACAGAAGACGGACTGAGAGCAGTAAAAAAACTTACAGCGATGGGAATAAAGACTAATGTAACCTTGGTATTTTCCTCAAGTCAGGCTCTGCTTGCTGCAAAAGCAGGCGCAACATATGTGAGCCCTTTTGTTGGAAGGCTCGATGACATCAGCCATAACGGTATGAATTTAATAGCCGAGATAATGGACATCTATGACAATTACATGTTCGATACACAGATAATTGTTGCAAGCATAAGAAATCCATTGCATGTTATAGAAGCTGCAAAAATGGGCGCGCATGTCGCAACAATTCCGTATTCAGTAATTGCACAACTCATAAAACATCCGCTTACAGATATTGGAATAGAAAAGTTTTTGAAAGACTGGGAGAAAGTTCCAAAAAAATAACAGAGGATCAAATGCCTATATACGAATACAAATGCAATAAATGCTGTGAGGAATTCGAAAAACTCGTTTTTGGAAATCAGGCTGTTAAATGTCCGAAGTGTGACTCAAGCGATATTAAAAAAAAGATGTCAGCATTTGGCATGAGCGGCGTTGAAAAACCTTTCGCAGGTTCGAGTTCTTCAGAATGTTCTTCATGCGCTAAAGGCACCTGCGGTTCGTGTAAATAATTTTTATTCCGGCTGTCTGAATGGATTAACCCTGAGGATCTTGCGAAGCTTTAATGAACCCGGTTCAAATATAAAAATTGCTGTTCCGCGCTCTTCTATTTCCTGCTTCCTGAGAGTCCACTTTCCGCTCCATGCTACTCTGAGTGTGACTGAGGATTTATCTATATCAACCCATTTGTTCTCAAAAGTCAGCTCTGCTGTGTCAAAATGTTTTATTGCGCCGAGTATTTCTCTGTAGCCTTCTTTTGTTGCATTCTTCTCTATAGTAGAGAGATCTCTTTTAAGGTAAGCATCTTTTATCGTCTCTGCAACAGCAAAGACTTCTTTTGCAGTCTCTGATTCTTCCGTGACTTTTTTAACTTCTGAACCGCAGGCTGTAAGCATGGTCAAAGCAATGATTGTAAGAAATATTTTTTTCATAATCTACGCAGACCTCTTAAATGTTAGAGACTTTTCTATTGCTTTTTTTATTTGTACTTTTAAATCTTCTTCTGGAATCACTGAAACAGTGTTTTCAATAAATGCTTTGTCGTCTATTGTCATCCTGCGCATCTCAGGTTTCGGGCCGCTCTGTTTCTTGTATGGAAAGACCCTGCCAATTTTTAACCGCACAGACTTTATCCCAAATCTATTCAGCTTCTTGACTATCGTCTCTTTGTAAAAACTGAGTTCCTGCATCCAGACAGCTGAATCAACATTTATAAGAAGCTCGCTTTCTTTCAGTGCTGCCGGCGATGTATGAAAAGACAAAGGCTTTTCAAATATCTCAGACCATTCCATTTTTATCTTTAAAAGATGGACATCTTCGCTGATGCCAATATTTCTTAAAATAGGGGCTAGAAGAAAATCCGCCCGTCTCACTAAACAGCCTTTTTAACCTTGCCTGAACGCAGACATCTCGTGCAGACATACGCCCTTTTTGTAGCTCCACTAACAGTTATTTTTGTGCGCTGAAGATTTGGCATTATTTGTTTCTTTGTTCTATTATTTGCATGGCTTACATTATTGCCAGTTGATCTCTTTTTTCCGCATACAACACAGTGTGCCATTAATGTTTCCTCCTTCCTGAACAGCTTATTTATTAAAATTGCTTTATCAAGGTTTTTTATGATAACATTTTGGGATTGATGTTACAAGGGTTTATAATATAGAAAGGGTTGTTATTAATTATGTCTAAAATTAAAGTCAGCGAGCTTGCCAAGAAGCTTGAAGTCGGCTCCAAAGAAATAATAAGCGCACTCTCAGCGCTTGGAATAACTGTAAAATCAGCTGCTGCCTCAGTTGAGTCTGAGATCGCTGAAAAAATAGAAAAGCAGCTAAAGAAAAAACCTGCTTCAGCTCCGTCTAAAGCAACTGCAAAAAAAACTGCTGCAAAAACTGAGCAAACAGAAAAAATAGAAAAGAAAAAACCCGCTGAAAAGAAAAAAACAGAGGGGAAAAAAAAGGAAGTAGAGCCTGACGAGAAAAAAACGTCTAGGATAAAGCTTTCAAAGCCCGAGAAAAAAGCAGTAGAAATTAAATCTGCTCCTGCTGTAACTGTCCCTTCACAAATCGTTGCACATACAGTTCAAAAAACTGGCAAGAAAAAAACAGAAATGCCTAAAAAAACAAGCCCTGCTGAAAAGAAATCAGAAACTGCAAGAATCGAAGAACAGCCTGAGATAATCAAAAAAATAATAGAAGAGGGAGCTGCCCCTTTGCCGGAAGAAGTTATTGAACTCAAGGTTCCTGACAGATTCATGAAAGAGATAGAAACAGAAAAGGTTGAGAAACTAAAAGGAAAACCTCAGATGCAGAGGGCATTCCAGGCAATAAGAAAAATAGAAACCAAGAAATGGGTTGAACCCAAAACCTTTAAAAGACAATTAAGATCCAAACCATACTCCAAGGAAGAACTGAAGCCGCAGCTGCTGCAGCAGGTAATACAGAGGAAAAAAACCCTGAAGCTCCGAGAGGGCACAACAGTAAAAGATTTCGCAGAGCTTATCAGCGTGAAGTCCTCTGATGTTATAAGAAAATTAATGGATATTGGTTTCATGGCTACGATTAACCAGCCTATTGATGTTGATGCTGCATTGCTTGTTGCAGAAGGTTTTGGCGTGAAACTCGAGATAGCCCGTGCAGATGATGAGCTGATCCAAGAGGTTCAGGAAGAGGATGTAACAAAGCTCAAACCAAGACCTCCCGTTGTAACAATCATGGGTCATGTTGACCATGGCAAGACATCTCTGCTTGACGTAATCAGAGAGACCAAGGTTACGGAGACAGAAGCAGGCGGTATTACACAACAT
Source organism: Nitrospiraceae bacterium (assembly GCA_021373015.1). Lineage (NCBI taxonomy): Bacteria > Pseudomonadati > Nitrospirota > Nitrospiria > Nitrospirales > Nitrospiraceae > Nitrospiraceae bacterium. The sequence continues at coordinate 144,364 of JAJFTJ010000014.1, read as the reverse complement.
ATTGGCGCATATAAAATTACCATAAAAAATAAGGATATAGTGTTTCTGGATACTCCCGGCCATGAGGCATTTACTGCTTTAAGGGCGCGCGGCGCAAAGGTAACAGACATTGTTATCCTTGTTGTTGCTGCTGATGACGGTGTTATGCCGCAAACAGTCGAGGCGATCAATCATGCAAAAGCAGCAAATGTCCCTATCATAGTCGCCATAAACAAGATCGATAAGCCTGAGGCCAATCTGCAGAAAGTAAAAACAGAGCTCGCAGAACAGGGAATTCTTTCCGAAGATTGGGGCGGCCAGAATATTTTCGCCGAGGTCTCTGCCAAACAGAGACTGGGAATTGAGCACCTTCTCGAGATGATACTTCTTCAGGCAGAGGTTATAGAACTCAAGGCAAATCCTGATAAATTGGCAAAAGGCACAATCATAGAAGCAAAGCTAGACAAAGGCAGGGGCCCTGTGGCAACTGTGCTTATTCAGGCAGGAACTTTGCATGTTGGAGATGCATTTCTTGCTGGAAAAAGCGTTGGAAAAGTCAGAGCGCTTATTGATGACACTGGCAAGCGCATAAATGAAGCCGGACCATCAACGCCTATCGAGGTAATAGGATTCCCGTCTGTCCCAACCGCAGGCGAGGTATTCAATGCTGTTGAGGATGAGAAATGGGCTAGACAGATCGCTCTCACAAGGTTACATAAAGAAAGACAGGCAGAACTAGCAAAAGGAAGGAAACTCACACTAGATGAGCTTTATGCAAAGATAAAAGAAGGCGAAATAAAAGAATTAAACCTGATACTCAAAGCTGATGTTCAGGGTTCTGTTGAGGCAATAAGAGAAGCATTTGAAAATATTATACATCCGCAGGTAAAAGTAAGAGTTATTCATTCAACTGTAGGCGGTATAAATGAATCCGATATCATACTTGCTGCTGCATCAAATGCGATCATCATCGGTTTTAATGTAAGACCTGAATTAAAGGCCTCACAGCTCGCAGAAAGAGAAGGCGTTGATATAAGGCTTTATAACATAATCTACGAAGCAATAGAGGATGTCAGAAAGGCGCTTGAAGGACTGCTTGAACCTACATTAAAAGAAAAGATTCTTGGAAGAGCAGAGGTCAGACAAACATATCAGGTATCGAGACTCGGAACTATTGCAGGCTGCCATGTTATTGACGGAACTATCAACCGTGTAAGCGACGGGATAAGAATAATTAGAGACAATATTGTAGTTTACACAGGCAAGATCTCATCGCTTAAGAGATTCAAGGAAGACGTAAAATCAGTTCAAACAGGATATGAATGCGGAATAATGATCGAGAATTACAATGACCTTAAGGCTGGCGACATACTCGAAAACTTTATAATAGAGAAAATAGCAGCGAAACTGTAAATAAAAAGTTAAAGGCATATTGAGCTTTTCTGCTTTTAACTGTAAGTCTTAACTTAAACCTATGCTCCCATATAAACGCTCACAGAGAGTCGGCGACCTGATAAGAGAAGAGATTGCTGACATAATAATGAACAAGGTAAAGGATCCTCGCATCGGATTCATCACTGTTACAGGCGCAGAGATAACCGACGACCTCAAGCATGCAAAAATATTCATAAGCATTCTGAAAGAAGAAGAAAAAAAAATAACTTTTGACGTGTTAAATACTGCTAAAGGATTTATACGCTCTGAATTATCAAAACGCCTGAAGATGAAATTCATTCCCAGCATCTCATTCAGGATTGATGCATCAATTGAATACGGAAGCAAAATAGAAAAATTATTAAAAGATATTCGAGACAAAAATTGAAAGTACCAAAACAACTTATAACTTTTCTGAAAAAGGAAACTCATTTCCTAATAGCAACTCACATAAGTCCTGAAGCAGATGCTATTGGCTCATCACTTGCACTCTCAATGGCCATTGAATCTCTCGGGAAAAAAACAATTATATACGATAAGGATCCTGTACCTCCTGCATGCAGATTTCTCCCTGGATATGAAAATTTCGTTTCCTCTCTGCCAGACATTAATCCTTCTGCTCCGCTTGTTCTTGTTGATTGCAATAAACCTGAAAGAGCAGGACTTAGTGATTTAAACTTTTCTATTTCAGCAGTTATTGATCATCATGAAACAGAGAACGGCTTTGGTGATGTCAGATGGATAGAACCCAATGCCCCTGCAACAGGCGCAATGATATATCATGTAATTAAAGAATTAGGCATAAACATAACAAAAGAGATCGCTACCAATCTCTATGCTGCAATCTCTATTGACACAGGGACTTTCAGATACAGCAATACAACTCCTGAGGTTCTGAGAATAGGCGCAGAGCTTATAGAAATCGGCGTTGACCCTGCATTTGTTTCGGAGAATCTCTACCAGAGCTGGTCTGAGAACAGATTCAGATTACTTCTCAATACCTTGAACACTGTTGAGATTTATGATGATGTTGCAATCACAACAGTCACTGATGCAATGTTCAAAGGCATTGGCGCTGATCCAGCAGACACGGAAAATTTTCCTAACTTTACGCAGATGATGAAGCATATTAATATCTCAGTCTTAATAAGAGAGCTTGAAAAAGATTACTTCAAGGTCAGCCTCCGTTCAAAAAACAGAAGCATTAACGTTGCAAAGGTGGCAGAGATTTTTAATGGGGGCGGTCATAAGAATGCTGCGGGTTTCAGAATACGCGCAGATTTGAAAACTTTAAAGGAAAATATTCTCTCAGCAATACGTAAAAAATCTTAATAATTTCTTTTCACTAAATATTCAAATGGATTTAAAGTTATTACAAAATACCGGCAAAGAACTTTTGAAAGAGATATCTCTTTTTAAAAATCTCGATGAGCCTCAGATCCCTCTTGGTATTGGCGCTGCTGGAGACAAGACATTTCCTGTTGATAAAAAAGCTGAAGAAATAATCATCTCTGCATTCGAGAAATCAGGAGAGCCTTTCACAATTGTCTCAGAGGAAGCAGGAATGATGAATATAAATGGAGGCGGCAGAAAAGTTCTGATAGACCCTATTGACGGAAGCAAGAATGCGGTAAACGGTCTTCCATTTTACTGTGCGTCAATCGCAATTGCTGACGGCAATACAATCGGAAATATAGAAACTGCTTATATTATTAATCTCTCAAATGGCGATGAGTTCTGGTCAAATAAAGGCAGCGGTGCATTTTTTAACAACAAGCGAATCTACACTCAAAAAAATAATATTTTTTATTTTACTGCTTATGAATCAGAGCTTCCAAAGCGGGATATTCCTAAGATAATGCCTTTATTAGCTGAATCAATGAAAGTCAGATGTTTTGGTGCAACAGCCTTAGACCTTGCGTATCTTGCAAAGGGCTCAATAAGCATCTTTGCAACCCCGGCATTATCAAGAAGCTTTGATTTCGGAGGAGGTTGGCTTCTGGTAAAAGAAGCAGGCGGAGTATTCACTGATATAAGTGGTAATTCAATCGAAAACAAGGAGATAAGCATAAAGAAAACTGCATCATTGCTTGTTTCCGGAAATGAAGAGCTTCACAAGAAAGCATTAAAATTATTAGCTAGCCAATCTCTATAATCTTTTCTCTTGCCTTTTCGCCCCTGAGAATTTTTATGCGGCTTTTTCTTTTATTAAAATGCTCTGCAAGAATCGCTATTACTGCCTTATTTGCCTTGCCGTCTACTGCCGGCGCAGTAACATAGACCTTAAACAACTCTTCATTTTCAACAATCTGATTTTTTTTTGAATTAGCTGTTACTTTTATTTTTATTAGCTGTTTGCTCATATTCTTCCAGCAGGGATTTGACCAATTCTTTAACAGAAAGCAGTCTCTCTGCCCTATAAGCATTCTCACCTGCAAAAGCAAATCCGCTTTTCATATTTCCTTTTTGTGCATTCATTAAAGCGCGCGCAATGCAGTAAGGGCTGTTATTGTAATCACACGTTAAAATGCAGTGATAAGGACATTTAAATGGTTTCTTCTCTCCCTTATTCACATCATCTATAAACTGGTTCTTGATCGCCCTTCCCGGCATGCCAACAGGACTTTTGATAATAACAATATCTTCTTTTTTGGCGTCAAAATAAGCCTGTTTGAATTCCGGAGATGCATCACATTCATATGTTGTAACGAATCGCGTTGCCATCTGAACCCCTGAAGCGCCCATCTGGACGAATTTATAAATATCTTCACCTGTATATATTCCTCCAGCACAAATTACAGGAATAGATTTTTTATATTTTTCTTCAAATATTTTCACTTCATTTATTACCTCTTCAAGCATCTTTTCGAGTGAGAAGGAAGGATCCTTGAGCTGTTCTTCTTTAAACCCCAGATGTCCCCCTGCCATAGGCCCTTCAACCACAAATGCATCCGGCATATAGTCATATTTATCCAGCCATTTTTTTATAATGACTCTTGCAGCCCTTGCAGAAGAAATAATAGGAACCAGTTTTGTGCTTTTGCTTCCATTCAGGAATTGCGGGAGATTAAGCGGAAGACCTGCTCCTGAAAAAATTATGTCTATTTTTTCCTCAATAGCAGTTTTCACCATGGTCACAAAATTAGATGTTGCCACCATTATGTTTACGCCTATTATGCCCTTTGTCAATTCTCTTGCCTTCTGGATTTCCTTTTTCAGGGCTCTGATATTTGCGTCTATATAGTTTGTAAGGCCGTCAGGCTCAAAAAGTCCAATGCCAGCAGCAGAAATAACTCCTATTCCTCCTTCGTTTGCAACAGCAGATGCAAGTCCAGACAGAGATATTCCAACGCCCATCCCTCCCTGTATTATAGGAGTTCTTGCAATCAAGTCTCCGATCTTTAGTTCTTTTATATTCATTAGTTTTCGTTTCTTACCCCTTATTTTTTTAAAAAAATAAACATCTATGTCTTTTGTTTATGGAAATACAACCTGTATTCTGTTATCTCCGATATTGTTTACCTTCAAATCTTTATTGAAGTGTTTGCCTACACCTTTCATAATGTCTCCTTCTTTAAAATTTTGTCTTATATTTTAACATTTAATACATCACAGAGAGTGAAAAGTTTTTAGTTCCTTGCTTTATAAGTCTCATTTTGTGCCTTTTTCTTCTTGATTTCTGGCATTGTAATTTTATTCTAAAGGGTGTATAAATTTGGTAACAATCTGATTTTATGAAAGGTGGTGGTATAATTAACTGTTTTTTGAATGAATAAGTGCTATACAAAATATCGAAAAATTTTAGATTTTGGAGGTATCAAAATGCAACAAGCAGCAAAAATATTAATGCTAAGTCTTTTCATTGCTGTTTCAGCCTTTTTGATTATGACGCCGGATTCAACTCAGGCCCTTACCGAAAAAGAGATTATGGCTGCAACTCATATCGTCAATCTCGAGGCCACACCTGTATGGTTTAAGCCCGGACAGCCGATAGATTTTGTAATAAAAGTTAGATACAACGGCGGAACACAGGATGGATTCGACGTTGGTGTATTCCATGAAGGCCGTCTTGTTGGCTGGGAAACAAACAAGAGATTTAATAATGGCATGAACACTTTTAAAATTCATGATGCTAATTTTAAGGGTGACCTAGGTCCCTATATTGTAAAAGTCAGATACAAAGGCAGGATATTCACAGAAAAAAGATTTATCACAAAATCACATTGTTCGTTTACGATCGACCCTCAGGCAGCTCCTCCAAGATAATAGAAAAGACAGCTAAAAGGCAGGCTGCATTAAGCAGCCTGCCTCATAAAAACAGCCGCTATTCATAAACACTTTCATAGGTTAAATTGCACCTTGGGTCTGGCGCATTAATATCATTATAAATTAACAAGCTTATTGCAGGACATCCTCCATTACATGAATTAAAAACTTTACATTCCTTTTTTGGACAAGAATTTTTTTTCATACCTTTAAAAAAATCTAAGCACGGGTTTTTCATTAGCGTGTCAAAACTGTCCTCTAATATATTCCCAAATCTGAATTTTTCATTACGTGCTAGAAGATAGCAAGGAAACACCGAACCATCAGGCAACACCGATAGTTTTACAGTACCTGCCGGGCATCTTGTTTCATGCCTATCTTTTGAAACAAAACCTGAACAGTATACACCATCAACATTTTTATATTTATCTTTCAAAGTATTCAGTTTTTGTAAAAATTCATAAAATGGAATTGTTTCTTTAAGCTCTTTTTTAGTAATCGCATCCATAAATAAAATAAAATATGGAATCCCGGATTTCACATAATCAACAGCGGCATCAGGTATTGTTTTTTCAGCTGTGCATATTCCTTTAAGTATTGGTTTGTTTTTAACAATAAAATTATGCAGTTCATTAGAAATTTTTTTGCTGTTAACGGAGATACCTAGTGTAAGGGTATTTTTATTGTATTTTTGCAGCAGCAACTCTAATATATCGATATTAGACCCGTTAGAGCTTAGAAATACATGCATGTTTCTTTTGATTGGGATATCGATTAATTGTATTATTTCCGGATGAAGAGTCGGCTCGCCGCCCAGAATATCTATTTCATTTATTCCAGCATCTGCTAACTTATCAATTATTTTTTTATAATTCGCTTTATTGATTTCTTCATTGATTCCAATTCCTCTGTTAAAGCAAAAACTGCAGCTACTATTGCATCTTAGTGTAGGAAAGAACTGTATAAATTTAGGATAAGGCTTGTCCATTGGTTTTTGTATTTCATAATCCTATCATGCTAAAAGTGCAATATCAAGTAAATGTGCCACTTGCGAAATCTCATCCCAGCAATTAAAATGTCATATGCCTCAGATAAAGATTCTCTCTGTTGATTTAAGAAATAAAATTGCCGCAGGCGAGGTCATTGAAAGACCTGCATCTGTTGTAAAAGAACTTATCGAAAATTCCATTGATGCAGAAAGCACTGACATAAGAATCGAGATCCTGCACGGCGGGAAAAAGATGATTAAGGTTTCTGATAATGGGATTGGCATGGATAAAGACGATGCGGTTTTATGCTTTGAACAATATGCAACAAGCAAGATCAGGGATGAGTCTGATTTATTCAATATAACAACAATGGGATTCCGAGGCGAAGCCCTTCCTTCAATAGCATCAGTATCAAAAATAAAACTTGTTACAGGATTAAAAGAAGCAGTATCAGGTTTTTCTATAGAACTTCATGGCGGCGAATTAAAAAGCAAAAAAGATTCCCCTTCTTCTGGCACGTCAATTGAGATAAAAGATTTATTTTTCAATACTCCTGCAAGAAAGAAATTCTTGAAAACTAACACAACCGAACTTTACCACATAATTGATACTGTAACCAAAGAAGCCCTTTCTCATCCTGAGATTGGTTTCACCCTTGTAACAGATAACCAGGAAACAATTGTTCTGTCAAAGGCATCTGGATTGAGAGAAAGAGTAATGCAGATTTACGGTGACGAGCTTATGGCCGGATTAGTAGAAGTGAATTTGAACTATAATTCGTTGAACATGAGCGCCTTCATTTCAAAAACTGAAAATTTCAGAAGCAGCAAGGCTCATCAGTTTATTTTTGTTAATGATCGTCCAATAAAAGACTATTCCATATCACATGCTGTTTACAATGCATATGAAGGTATTCTTCCTAAAGACAAGCATCCTGTATTTTTTATATTTCTTGATATCAACCCAAAAATTGTCGACTTCAATGTGCACCCGACAAAAAAAGAAGTGCGGTTCGAGAACAAAGAAGCTGTCTACAATTTCATTAATGCAGGCATTAAGGATGTAATAAAAGAAAAAAGAGTTGAATACACAAGGCAATTTACTGAAGAGATGTCTCGGCCCGGGCACCAGCAAAATTATTCCAAACAGTCATTTATAAATACTGCTCCGGTGATTTCTGAAAATCTTGAGCTTGCATATAAGCCTTCTATTCCATTCGTTTATCTTGGAGATACTTTTGTTGCAATGTCAGGCAAAGGCGGGTTGACGCTGATTGATCATCATGCTGCGCATGAAAGAATAATGTATGAAAAATTTTTGAAGAAAATTAATCTAAGTTCTCATCAGCTGCTGTTTCCAAAACAGATTAAACTGTCTGCCAAAGAATATAAAATTATCCTTGAGAATGAAAATCTTCTCGATGAATTCGGAATTGACATTGATGATTTTGGACATGACACAATAATTATCCGATCTCTGCCGGATGAGTTGATGAATTCTGATATCAGGGGGATTCTCTCTGATATCGCATCTTCACTTATTGAAGGACTATCGCCTGAAAGATCCTTAAAGGAGAAAATTGCAGCGAGTATCGCATGTCATAGTTCTGTTCGCGGCAAAGAAATCCTTAATCAGGAAGAATTCTCAAGCCTCATTGCTGACCTCGATAAAACAGATTTCCCTGACCAATGTCCTCATGGAAGACCAACCAGAATTTTCTTTTCTCTTGATGATCTCAAGAAGTTTTTTAAACGTAAATAGTTGTATCCTTGATTCTAATCGTGTATCATCTTTTACATGGACTATAGACTGACAGAAAAAGTTAAAGCTGCCGGTTGAGCCGGTAAAGTAGGTCCGGCGGACCTCGAAAAGATTATTCACTCTATCAAACAGCCTGCGAGTAGAAATGTGCTTGTCGGGCCGGGTGACGACGCAGGGATTTTTTTGCTCTCAGGCAATACTGCGCTTGTCGAGACTGCCGACATAATAACTCCTGTTGTTAATGATCCTTTCACATTTGGAGCAATAAGCGCTGTAAATTCCCTTAGCGATATCTATGCTATGGGAGGAAAACCATTGACTGCACTTGCTTTGGCAGGATTCCCTATATGTGATTTTGAGACAACCCTGATCTCAGAGATTTTAAAAGGCGCTTTGGATACTCTGAATAGGTCGGGAACATATTTGCTTGGAGGTCATAGTTTTGAGGATCCTGAAATCAGATTTGGTCTTTCAGTGACAGGTACTATTGATAAAAATAAAATTCTCAGAGTTACAGGCGCTCAAGCAGGAGACATAATCATACTTACGAAACCGCTTGGAATTGGCATACTCACAACCTCTTTAAAAGGCAGGGCGCTAAGTAATGATGAGATTGAGCATGCTGTAAAATGGATGCTTACCTTGAATGACAAGGCATCTGAAGCTGCGCTTAATGCTGATGCAAGCTCTGCAACTGATGTAACAGGATTCGGGCTGCTTGGTCATGCATATAATATGGTTGCAGATTCAAAATTGGATATTGTTATTGAAAACAAAAAAGTGCCAGTCTTGGAAAGAGTAAGGGATATGGTTGTATCAGGAATGGTTCCCGGCGGGGCATATAAGAATCTTCTGTTCATTAAAGAAAAAGTGGAATTTAATCAGGAAATTAAAGAAGAGGAAAAGCTTATACTCACTGACCCTCAAACATCAGGAGGACTGCTCATAGCCTTGAAGCCTGAAAAAACAGACTTTTTTAAAAAAATGAACGTGCCCTTCAATGTTATCGGCAGGGTTGAGCGAGGTAATGGAAAAATCAAAATCATCTGATGTATAAAGGATACCTTAATCTTGTTCTTCACGCACACCTGCCTTATATAAGACACCCAGAACACGAATTCTTTCTTGAGGAAAACTGGTTCTACGAAGCTGTCATCGAAAGCTATATCCCCCTTATCGATGTTTTTAATTCTCTGCTCGATGACAGGGTTAATTTCAATGTTACATTATCATTCAGTCCATCGCTCGTTGAAATGTTTAATGATCCTCTTTTAAGAGAAAGATGTCTTAGACATATAAATAATCTTATCGAGCTTTCAGAAAAAGAAATTCTAAGAACTAAGGGAGATTCCTCTTTTGAGCCTTTGGCAAGAATGTATAACGAGCGCTTTAGAAGAATACGGTTTTTGTATGAGGATATCTACAAAAAAGACCTTACATCAGCTTTCAGAAAACTTGCTGAAACAGGAAATATAGAGATCATAACAACTGCTGCAACTCATGCATATCTTCCAGCATTCAGCAGTCATCTCTCTTCTGTAAGAGCTCAAATAAAAGTTGCAGCAGACACTCATGCCAAAAACTTTGGAAAAAGACCAAATGGGATATGGCTTCCTGAATGCGGATACTTTACAGGTCTGGATAAGCTGCTTAAAGAAACAAGGATAAAAGTCACTTTTCTCGAAGCGCACGGAGTATTAAATGGAACCCCTGTGCCAAGATACGGATTGTATAGTCCTGTTTCATGTCCTTCAGGAGTTATAGTTTTTCCAAGAGATATTGATTCTTCGAGGCAAGTCTGGAGCTCCATAGAAGGTTATCCTGGAGATTTTGATTATAGGGATTTTTATAGGGATATAGGGTTTGACCTGCCAGCCGATTATATAAAACCACAAATTAACCATGACAATATAAAAACATACACAGGAATAAAATACCATTCAATAACAGGTCCAAACTCTGAAAAAAATCCCTATATAAGAGAAAAGGCATTATTAAAGGCAGAAGAGCATGCTGAAGATTTTGTAAAAAACAGGAAGCTCTCTGTAGAATGTCTGAACTCAACAATGAAGTTCAATCCAGTGATTACAGCGCCTTATGATACAGAGCTGTTTGGTCACTGGTGGTTTGAAGGTCCGGAATGGCTGAATTTTTTATTTAGAAAAATAGATAAGACAAAAGAAAAGGATCTAACAACAATCACTTCTTCACAATATCTTGAACTTAAAAAAAACAAGCTGCAACGTGTGAATCCCTCAGCTTCAAGCTGGGGACACAGAGGATATCATGATGTCTGGATTAATGATTCAAATAAATGGATTTACAGACCCCTTCATGAAATAGCGGATAAAATGACTGAACTGGCAGATTCTTTTCCAAAAGCAGTCGGCATCAAAAAAAGAGCGCTGAAACAGGCAGCCAGAGAGATTCTGCTCTCACAGCACAGCGACTGGCCGTTCATACTGAAGACAGGAGTTGCAGCTGAATATGCAACTAAAAGAATTAATGGGCATATTGAGAAATTTAAAGATATTTATAGCAGAATGAAATCAGATTCGGTTACCGCGGAATGGCTGGAAAAGATTGAAAAAAAGGATATGATATTTTCTGAGATTGATTATAGGGTTTATTCAACCCAATTCAATAGTTTATCAAAAGGATAAGCTTTCAAGTATGTAAGAAACTCATCTACTGCATGAGATGAAATTGCTGTTTTTTGCATTACTAGCGCTAAGTCTCTCAGCAGTTTTTCTTCCTTGAAATGGAGTAATTTCAGTGTGCCGTATTTCATCTCTTTTCTTATTGCCCAGCGTGAAACTATCGACATTCCAACTCCGTCTTCAACAGCTCCTTTTATTGCCTCTGTGCAACCGAGTACCACAGTAACTTTCATTTCCTGCGGTGTGATGCTGTGCTTTGCAAGGTATTTCTCTATAACCTGTCTTGTCCCTGAGCCTTCCTCTCTCATGATAAAAGGTTCTTCTGTAATTTCAAGAATGGAAACTGTCTTTTTCTTTGCCCATGGATGTAACGGAGGGACAATAAGGATGAGTTCATCGCTAAGCAATTTTTCCACAACCAGTTTTTGTTTCTCAACATCACTCTCTACAAGTGCTATATCAATATTCCCTGCATTTAAAAACTCTATTATCCTCTTTGTATTTCCAACAAGCAGATGAACTTTTATGGTTGGATGTTTTTTCCTGAAGTCTGCTATTACGCTAGGGAGAAGGTAATTGCCTATTGTTGTGCTTGAGCCGATTCTTATACTGCCCTTCACAAGTCCTGTAATCTCGCCTATCTCTTTTTCAGCATTAGAATAGAGTCCCAGTATCTCCTTTGCATATCTGTACAGGGTTTCGCCGGCAGGGGTTAGTGTTACTGTGTTGCTTGCCCTTTCAAAAAGCTTGGTTTCATAGAGCTCTTCAATTGACTGGACAAGCAGACTGACTGCAGGCTGGGTAATGTGAATCCTTTCAGAAGCCTTTGAAAAACTTTTTGTCTCGGCTACGGTACAAAATACTTTAAGTTTATGGTCATCCATGTTTTACTTTAATGCTTTTATTGCCTTTTTTGCAAGCTTGTCTGCTTCGGCATTCTCTTCTCTGGGTATATGATCTATTGTGTATGCAGAAAAAGAAGCCAGTAGAGCCACTGTTTTTTGATAGAGTTTTGCTAGATTCTCATTTTTTACCTTATAAATGCCTTTTATCTGTCTTACTACCAACTCTGAGTCTAAAAAAATGGTAAGTTTCTCTATATTTAATTCTTTTGCCTTTGTAAGTCCCCTAATAAGGGCCGTATACTCTGCGATATTATTTGTGCTAATGCCTATATACTCAGAGAGTTCTAATTTTGCAGTATCATAGATGAGAACTACGCCAATGCCTGATGTGCCAGGATTTCCGCTGGATCCTCCGTCGCTGTAAAGAGTGCCTTCTTTCATACTGCATTGCTTTCCCCAGGAATCTGAACCCAGTATAGGATTCTCCTGCACTGAGGACACTGAATTATCTCTTCATTCTTTTTTATTTCAACGCACATCTGGGGAGGAATATTCATGTTACAGCCAAGGCATATCTCATCTCTTATCTCTACTACTGCAAGGCCTGCGCATGCCTTGAATACTGTCATGTAGTCTTTATATGCATCGGCATCTATTTTTTTTGCTGCCTCATCTCTTTTTGCCTTAAATTCTTCGAATAGTTTTTTTGCCTCAGCTATTTCTTTATCAACTTCTTTTTTAAGAACATCTGTTTTTTCTTTTTCTTCTTTGAGTTTTTTTTCTTCAGCTTCCAGCTTTTTACCTTCAGCATCTATTTCTTCCATAATTAATAGAATACCATCTTCAACTCCATAGCGTTCTTTTTCTATTGTTTCTATTTCTTTTAGGTGGGCCTGATATTCCTTATTGGTTTTTATATCTGTTGTGTGAGCTTTAATCTTTTTGATCTTGTCATTGATATCTTCTACTGCCCTTTCCTTGTCTTTTCTCTTTTTTTCTAAATCAAGATATTTCTGTTTCTGCTTATCAAAATTTATCTGCATTTCTTTGAATGAATTCTCTACTTCATTGAGTTTTAGGGGCATTAAATCAATGATCTTCTTTTCTCTGATTATTGTAGTATCTATAACCTGAAGCTCAATGAGAAGTTTTATCGTCTCTTGCACGCCACCTCCGCTAATAACGGGCTTTTCTTTTTCTTGGTGGGCCCACCAGGACTCGAACCTGGGACCAACCGGTTATGAGCCGGTAGCTCTACCAACTGAGCTATGGGCCCGTTAAGGGTATAATTGTAAATTTAAAGGTATGATTTGGTCAAGCCCTTTGAATAAAGGCTCTGAGCCACTTGTGACGCATGGGATGTCTTAATTTTCGTATTGCGCTTACTTCTATCTGCCTTATTCTCTCTCTTGTAACCTCAAATTCCTTGCCAACTTCTTCCAGTGTCTGAGGAGTGTCTTCTCCTATTCCAAATCTCTTTCTTAAAATCTTTTCCTCTTTTGGATTAAGCGTCAAGAGCGCCTTGTCTATCTGATCTTTGAGGTCATCAAGAATTGCGGAATCAAGAGGAGAAACTGCACCCTTATCCTCAATGAAATCGCTCAGGTGGCTGTTTTCCTCTTCTCCTATTGGTGTCTCCAGAGAGATGGGTTCTTTTGCTATCTTTAGAATATTTCTTACTTTTTCTACAGACAGTCCCACTCTGTAAGATATCTCTTCATGAACAGGTTCTCTGCCAAGTTCCTGCACAAGTTCCCTTGTTGTCTTTGTAATGCGGTTCATTGTTTCGACCATGTGCACAGGTATCCTGATTGTTCTTGACTGGTCTGCAAGTGCTCTTGTTACAGCCTGCCTTATCCACCATGTAGCGTATGTGCTGAACTTATAGCCCCTCTCATACTCAAACTTGTCACATGCGCGCATCAGGCCGATGTTGCCTTCTTGTATCAGGTCTGAAAAACTCAGCCCTTTCCCCATATATTTTTTTGCTATGCTTATTACTAGTCTGAGATTAGCCTCTATTAGCATTCTTTTTGATTCAAGCACTCCCGCTTCACCTTCATTTAGGAACTTCAGGGTCTTCTTCATCTCATCATACTTAAGCCCCACAAACTTCTCCTTCTTTGATATCTCTGTTCTGCAGTACAAATAATCATCAAGCAATGATTGTGCATTTTTATTAAGTTTTTTCGTATTTTTCTTTTTCAGAAGTTTTTCAGCGTAATATCCCAGTTGTCTGAGCTTTTTCTTAAGAAACAACATATGCTTGTCTATGTCTTCTGCTTTATTTATTGTTTCCCTGATCTCTTCAGCAAAAATCATTAGCGCATCATCTCTTAGTTTAAGATCATCAATTTTATGAAGTATGCTGCTCATGTTATCTTCAAGCTGTTTGTTTATTTTACTGCTAGAACTTGTATCTTTTGCTTTGAGTTTGCTTAGATAGTTTTTTCTTTTTTCATATAAATCCTTAAGCTGCGCTGTTATTGCAAAAAACCGCTTTCTTTCTTTATGGTTATCCTCTGATTCAGTTTCTTCATTATGAATTATCTCTCCAAGAGGCGCTTCGCCCTTTTCAATCAGCTCGCCTAGTTCTATCAGTTTCGTCATGGTAAATGGAAGCATGAAAACAATCTCTGCTATTTTTTTCCTGCCTTCTTTAATCCTCTTTGCTATTGTTACTTCTCCGTCTTTTGTAAGAAGCGGAACGCTGCTCATCTCCTTGAGATAAATTTTTAAAGGATCATACTCAGGCTCTGAAACCGGCTGACCTTTTACTTCTTCAATGAATTCATTTTCAACATCTTCAATCCCTTTTAACAAGTCAAATCCTTCTAGCTCCTGTTCTTCATTTCCAAAGTACTCGGGCTGCTCTCTCATGTGCTCCTCCCTTGTTTTAGTCATGACCCAATCTTTTGTGTTTTTCTGCCAGCAATGATTTTAAGAGCTGTAAATCACCTGCTGTTTTTGCTTTTTGGATCTTCTCATCCAGCTTCGAGTTTGCCATCTTCTTAAAACAGTCCCTGATATTTATGTCCACGTTCTCAAGGTCAAAACCCGGGCTTAAAGATAATCGTGTTACAATTGCTTTCTCCTCATCCTCCAGCCCAGCTAATATTGAATTCATATCTAATTTATCGGTTAAAGGCTTGATTTTTTTAAAAATTTCTTTTACCGTTGTATTTTCAATCTCGTCTATATCTATGTTTTCGAAGATATACGAGGCCTTATCCTGAAAAGCAATAATAGCGCTCAGGAGCAATACATCTTCGCTATATAAAAGATCTGATGTCTTAGCCTCATTCTTTCCCTGTCTGCCTCGTTCATATTTTTTTAGAGCTTGCGAATCTTTATTGGTTTCTTTTCTTATAGCCGTCTCGCTGACCCCTGATCTCTCTGAGAGTTCCTTTAAAAGTTCTTCCTTTAGAATCATGTCTTTGACATTGTTTATTATGCTGATCGCAGTTCTGATGTTATCTGTCTTTTCTCCTTTGAGCCCTAGAATAAAATCAATCATGGATTTTGACCTCGCAAGTGCTGTCTGAAAAGCAGCGCTTCCTTTTTTGCGAAGGAAGCTGTCAGGGTCGTCTCCTTCTGGAAGGAGCAGTATCTTTGACTTAAAACCATGCTCATATAGCAGACTAAGAGATCTTTTTGCAGCAGCAATACCTGCTGCGTCACTGTCAAAAACAAGAACAATCTTTTTTGTAAGTCTTCCTATTTTCTGGAGATGTCCTGACGTAAGGGCTGTACCAAGCGGTGCAATAACATTCCTGAACCCATGCTGATGGCATATTATGACATCTATATATCCCTCCACAACAATTGCATAATCTTTTTTCCTGATCTCATCCTTTGCCACATTAAGTGCATAAAGAGTTTCGCCTTTTTTAAAAAGCATTGTCTCGGGAGAGTTGAGATATTTTGGCATATCATTATCAATTGCCCTTCCTCCAAAAGCTATTACATCTGCATTTATATTAAAAATCGGGAACATCAACCGGTTTCTGAACACATCATAAAAACCTTTTTCCCCGCTAAAAACAAGACCTGATTGTGCAATCAGTGCGTCTTCATATTCCTTTTTTCTGAGATGTTCATACAAGGTTTTCCAATCCTTATCCGCATAACCAAGACTGAAATTTTGTACCATTTCTTTGTTGATCTCTCTCTTGTCCAGATAAGAGAGAACTGTCTTGGATTTTTTAAGTTTTTCCGGAAAATATCTGAGTGCCTCATTCTGGATCTCATGCAATTTGTCTTTTTTCTCTGTGAGCCCTGTCTCGAATTTGTATTCGGAAAGTTGTATCCCTGCTTTTTTGGCAAGCGTTTTAACAGCTTCCTGAAATGTCATATTCTCGTAGCGCATGACAAATCCTATGACATCACCTCCTGCATTACAGCCGAAACAGTGGTATATCTGCTTGCCAGGGCTTGCCATGAATGAAGGAGTTTTTTCTGAATGGAAGGGACAATTTGCCTTATAGTTCTGTCCTGACTTCTTAAGCTCAATATAATCTCCTATGACATCTATTATGTCCAGTCGAGACTTTATGTCTTCAAGAAGTTTATCTGACCTCATAAATTATGAGCGCAAGTACTATTTGTGCCGCTTTTTTTTATCTAACTAACTATTCCTGCTAGTTCTTTTAAAGCCTGAGCACTCAAGTATGTCAATTGATATGCCTTTAGACAGTTCGTCCAGTAGAAGATTGAGACCAAGAGTATCACTTGCTATATGACCGGCAATAACAACATTCAGATGGCTTTTTTCTGCCTCTTTCTTGTGTTCTTCGCTAAGATGCATGGCAACGATAGTATTCACTCCTCCTGCAGCAAGGCTGCTGAATATTTCCTTTGCACCTTCTGTTCCTCCAGTCATATCAACAAATATCTTGCCCGTCTTCCTTTCTTTTGAACCTATTAGAATTTTTGGGCCTGCGCCGTTATAGGCTGCTGTTTTATATTCAGGTATCTCTTTGAGCATATTAACGACTTCTTCAATTTTATAAGGTTTCTTGTCATCAAATAGTCTCTGAAGATAGGTTGCAACCATGTTGTCAGCAGGGGTATGAAGACATATGAAAGGGATGTTGAGAAGTCTTGCTGCATCTACAGCCCTGGTGTGATTAACAGGCATCAATCTCCTCTCAACTTCTTTTATCCTTGCCTCCATCAGTCCTTCTGCTATGTTTATAGGCACCCCGAATCTGTTAAGAATATCCGACTGCATCTGCATAACGGAATAGAGGTTTGCATAAGCCCTTCCTTCAGGATGATGGGCTATTACAAGATCAATATTTTTGCCTTTTGACTTAAGCGCATCAGCGAGAAGCAATTCCCCGGCTTCTATATCAACTCCAACAAGCGCTGATTTTACTTTCTCATCGCCTGTTCCATTCAAAATTCTTGAATCAGAATACGGATTGGATAAGCTTTCTTCGTCAAAAAATTCTTTATCTTCTTTGGATAATTTTTCGTGAGCCTTTTTTCTTGATTCAAGCTCTTTTAGAACAAATTCTTTGCCTCTGGGATCATTTTCTATGCCTTTAGATATTGCCTTGCTATACAGTTCTTTTAGAGTCATTTTAGAATCCTTTTTATAGAGTTTTTCTATTTTATTGTTTGTATTTTTATTTGTCAATTATTCATCTGATAAGTAAACTATTATTCATGCACTATGTAATATTGGGCACAGCAGGACATATAGACCACGGCAAAAGCGCTTTAGTGAAAGCCTTGACAGGGACCGACCCCGACAGGCTTAAAGAAGAAAAAGAACGCGGGATAACTATAGACCTCGGGTTTGCAGATCTAAAATATCCTGATGGATTGACAGTTGGGATAATAGATGTTCCGGGACATGAAAAACTTGTAAGAAATATGCTTGCAGGCGCAGGTGGAATTGACATTGTTCTTCTTGTAATAGCTGCAGATGAGGGAATAATGCCGCAGACCAGAGAGCATCTGGCAATATGCAATTTATTAAATATTAAATCCGGGTTGATCGTCCTAACAAAAACTGACCTTGTTGAAGATGACTGGATTAGACTTATTTCAGAAGAAATAAAAACATTTGTGAAAGACACATTCCTCGAAGGCACAGATATTATTCCAGTATCAGCAAAAACAGGGGAAAATCTTGAATTACTTAAAGAAAAGATAAAAGAAATTGGGTTAAAGGTTTCACCAAAACTCACTAACAGTATATTCCGTCTGCCAATAGACAGAGTATTCACATTAAAAGGATTTGGCACTGTAATCACTGGAACAGCGGTATCGGGCAGTATATCGGTCGACGACGAAGTGCAGATACTTCCAACAAATATCAAAAGTAAGGTACGCGGACTGCATAGCCATGGGGCTGCACTTAAAACCTCATATGCAGGTCAGAGAACAGCCATCAATCTATCCGGAGTTGATAAGGAAACATTATCACGCGGAGATGTGGTAATAACTCCAGACAAAATATTCCCAACAAAGCTCATTGATGCAAAAATTAATCTTTTGGGAAAAACCCCTTCATTGAAAACAAAAAGCCTTGTTCATTTTCATACAGGCACATCAGAGATAATTGCACGAATCATAATGTACGACAGAGATGAGTTAAAACAGGGTGAGAGCTGCTTCTGTCAGTTTAGACTCAAAGAGCCTGTTATCTGTATGTGCGGAGACAGATATATCATAAGAAGATTTTCACCTGTAGAAACAATTGGAGGCGGTGAAATCCTTGATCCATATCCTATTAAAAGAAAAAAGTCTGAAGGCATTGAAGACCTGGATGTTTTTGAAAAAGGAAGCCTTGATGAAAAGATCGAAGCAAAGCTTAAAAAAGCTGGCATTCATGGAATTCTTTCTGCAAGCATAGAGGGCTGGATAAACACAGATCTTCAAAAGATAAAAGATGCAATCTCCCTTTCAAAAGAAAAGTCTCTTATTAAACAAGTTGACAATATGCTTATACATGCAAATGAAATTTCTTCTGTCAAAGAAAAAATTAAAAAAGCACTCGACCAGTTTCATAAAAAGAATCCTCTAAGGCAGGGCATATCAAAAGAAGAAGTAAGGCTTCAGCTGAAGGTTGAGCAAAAGACATTCAACGCAATTCTAAGCTCGATGCCTGAAATTGCAATAGAAAAAGATATCCTCCGTATAGGATCATTTAATGTTTCTTTATCAGATGCCGAAGTAAAGACAAAGAAAAAAATTCTTGCTGCTTTAGAACAAAGCGGTTTTCAGCCGCCGTCCAAAGACGAACTTTCAAAAAATCTCTTGCTTCCACTTAAGCAGCTTGACGATATTTTGAAACTTATGACAAAAGAAAAAAGCGTTGTTAGAATCAATGATTCTTTTTATATAACAGCAGATGCTTACAACAAAATGCTTGATGCATTAAAAGATTTCTACAGCAAGAAAAAGGAAATGACTCTTGCAGAGTTCAGAGATATTCTCGGGACAACCAGAAAATATGCAGTTCCATTTGTCGAATATCTTGATTCAAGCAAGGTTACTTTGCGGATAGGGGATGTGAGAAAGTTTTTGTTGATAAAGAACTGAGAATTGTTTTTTATTTGCAGCAGTATTAAGATTCAAGACAGCAAGGCTTTTTTAATGATTTCATTGTCTGCCCCTTTATAAATCTTAACTTTTCCGATCTTCTCAGGCAGAATGAATTTTAGCTTTCCTCCAACAGTTTTTTTATCAAGCTGCATTGAGGATAAAAGGGTTCGCGTATCTATACCTGCTGGTATTTCTGATTTAAGACCATAAGAGTCGATTAAGTTTTTAAGTCTCGACACTGCTTTTTCGCTGAAAAAACCTAGTATATGGGATAGTCTTGCCTCAACATGCATTCCTATTGCTACTGCTTCACCATGAAGAAATTGTTTGTAGTCTGTTGCTGTTTCAATTGCATGTCCAATTGTATGGCCGTAATTTAAGATTACCCTTACCCCTGATTCTCTCTCATCTTTTGAAACTACATCTGCTTTTAGTTCACAAGAACGTTTAATAATATAACTCAATGCATTTTTATCAAGATTAAGAATTTTGCCTTTTTTATCCTCTAAAAACCTGAAGAGTTCTTTATTTTTTATTACGCCGTATTTTATTACTTCTGCAAGTCCGGCAAAAAGTTCTCTTTTAGGCAGGGTATTTAATGTATCTATATCTATCCATACGAGTTTGGGCTGATAAAAAGTACCGATCATATTTTTTCCAAGCTTATGATTCACTCCTGTTTTCCCGCCGACTGAACTGTCCACCTGCGACAAAAGGGTCGTAGGTATTTGAATGTAAGGAACGCCTCTCATATAAGTTGAGGCTGCAAAACCTGTTATATCACCGATAACTCCTCCGCCTAGAGCAACTATCGCTGATTTCCTGTCAAGCTTATGACTTAAAAGCCGGTCATAAATTCCCTGCATTGTCTTGAGGTTTTTATATTGTTCTCCATCAGGAATTATTACTGAAATAACATCAAAGCCTGCTGTTTTTAAAGAATTCAGCACAGTTTTTCCATATATGGCATTAACTGTATTGTTACTTATAAGTCCGATTCGCGAACTTAACTTGAAGGATTTTAGTTTGCTGCCAATGCTTGCAATGATCTTGCTTCCAATGCATATCTCATAACTTCTTGCGCCAAGTTTGACTTTTAAATGTTCTACCTTCTTGATTTTATTTTTCATTTTTAACTTTCCTGACAATCTCATTTGCAATTTCTAACGGTGTTTTATTTTCTGTGCTTATTACAATATCCGCTTTTTCATAGTAAGGTTCTCTTGCTTGCATCAGTTCCTTAATTTTTTCTAAGGGATTATCCACCTGAAGCAGCGGTCTTTGATTATCTTTTGCTGTTCTTTTGAGAATAGTTTCTGGTTCTGCTGTCAGACAAACAATAATTCCATTTTCTCTCAGCGCTCTCATGTTTTCCTCTTTTAATGGCGCGCCCCCGCCTGTCGAGATAATAGAATTTTTATTTTTTGAGATGAATTTTATCATTTCTGTTTCAATTTCCCTGAATCTGGATTCGCCAAGTTTTTTAAAGATATCCGCTATAGTCATTTTCTGTGACTGTTCAATCTTAGTGTCAACATCGATAGCGCTGCAACCGAGGATTTTTATAAGCATTTTGCTCACCTCAGATTTTCCCGTGCCCATAAAACCTGTAAGAACAATATTTCTCATATTGTGTTTTATAAATTATACCTTATGATTGAATTTTTTAGTGGATGGACTTCAAGTAAAAAATAAACTAAAAATTTGAAAGCTGTTTAAGATAAGAATTATAATTTCTTTTCACTTCTGAGAGACTGTCGCCGCCGAATTTTTCTAAAAAAGCATCAGCGATAACCAGCGCTGTCATTGCCTCGCTAACAACTCCTGCAGCAGGCACAGCGCATACATCAGATCGCTCATAAGCTGCTTTAAAGGTTTTTTTAGTGATAATATCAACCGAGCTTAGAGGTTTTCTCAGGGTTGGAATAGGCTTCATAGCAGCTCTTATGATTAAAGACATGCCGTTTGTCATCCCGCCTTCTATGCCGCCGGCATTGTTTGTTTTTCTGTAAAATTTTTTCTTACTGTAAAAAATCTCGTCCATAACTTCAGAACCCATCTCTGAACTCATCATAAATCCTTTGCCTATCTCAACCCCCTTGACAGCCTGTACTGACATCAATGCCTGAGCAAGCCGTCCATCCAGCTTCTTATCCCATTGTGTGTGGTTTCCAATGCCCGGAGGCAGGTTTGTAACAAATACTTCAAAAATCCCGCCAAGAGTATTGCCTTCTTTTTCTGCTTTGTCTATCAACTTTATCATTTCTTTTGAGATTTTTTTGTCAGCACATCTTAATTCTGATTTTTCTGCTTTTTTAAATGTTTCTGACAATTCTCTTTCTGATGCTGCAATCTTTGTTTCTTTTATTTTAATTCCGCCTATCTGAGTTACATAGCTGCCAATATTTACGTCAAATTCAGACAGAAACTTTTTTGCAATTGCTCCAAGCGCTGTACGCATTGCTGTTTCTCTTGCGCTTGAACGCTCAAGAATATCTCTTATATCGTGTGTATCAAACTTAAGCGCTCCTGAAAGGTCGGCATGTCCAGGTCTTGGCCTTGTAAGTTTCTTTGTTTTTTGACTGACTGAAGTTATCTCAGAACTCATAGTATCCTGCCAGTTTGGCCAGTCTTTATTTTGTATGAGAATTGTGATTGGTGAGCCTATTGTTCTCCCAAAACGAACACCTGATAGAATTTTTACGCGGTCTGATTCTATTTTCATCCTGTTTCCGCGGCCATACCCAAGCTGTCTTCGCCTCAGGTCTGTGTCAATATCAATTGCTGAAATAGAAAGCCCTGCTGGAATACCTTCTATTATTCCAGCCAGGGCTTGACCGTGCGATTCACCTGCAGTGAGAAATCTTATATGCATCTATATACTAATTATTTCTCTACTGTTTACTTACAATATTAGGGGTTATGAAAATTAGGAGTTCTGTTATATTAGGGCCTGCCGCTGTCTTTGTTTTAAATAACCACCCAAGAATAGGAATTCTACCTAATAAAGGTATCCCTTCTTCGCTTTCTACTGTGCTTGTTGTGTAAATTCCGCCAAGAACTAATGTCTCGCCGTTTTTCACAAGAGCCTGTGTTGTAACTTCTTTTTTCTCTATAGCATACCCCTGTGGTGTGAGTATCCCAAGTGAGTCATTAGTTGCATTTATTTTTAACTGCACATATCCGTCAGGTGTAATCTTAGGTGTAACT
Organism: Nitrospiraceae bacterium; assembly: GCA_021373015.1. Lineage (NCBI taxonomy): Bacteria > Pseudomonadati > Nitrospirota > Nitrospiria > Nitrospirales > Nitrospiraceae > Nitrospiraceae bacterium. The sequence continues at coordinate 121,660 of JAJFTJ010000014.1, read as the reverse complement.
GTAAGTTTAAGCGTCGCGTTTACATATTCTGTCTTTGTGCCTTCAGCGCTTACTGTCTGAACTGGAATAGCTGTGCCTTGCTGGATAGTTGCTGACTCATTATCAATTGTTAAAATTTTGGGGTTTGAGAGTTTCCTTGATTTACCCACATCCTCCAATGCTGATAGTGAAAGATTAACCTGTAGAGTATTAGCACTACCAAGTAATAGATTCAAAACACCACCAGGATTTGTAGCACCTGCACCTGCAGATACTACTGGTGTATTCACAGAAAAACCACCACTGACCTGTTGTCCAATACTTTTTATGCCTGTTCCTGCAAATGTGCCTCCCCATTTTATTCCTAGCTGCTCGCTATATGTACTACTCACTTCTACCATCTTTGCTTCTATCATTACTTGGGGTTTCGAAACATCCATTATCGCTACAAGCCCTTTGATTTTCTCTATGCTTGTAGGCGTATCTTTAACTATCAGTGTGTTCATTCTCCCGTCAACAGTGATGCTTCCTCTTGAACTAAGCAGTTTCCCTTGTGTAATTGCTGTGCTTATCTCGCTTGCCATAGCATAATTTATTCTTATGACTTTTTGAATTATATCTTCAGATTTTTCTTCAGCGTCTTTTGCCTTTGCTTTTTCATCAGCCATTTTCGCAAATGTTGTAACAGGAGCGATCCAGATAATATTGCCGTCCATTGACTTCCCAAGGCTGAAAGTCTGGAGTATTATATCAAGAGACTGATCCCATGGCACATTCATAAGCTTCATCGTGATCTTGCCTTTTACCCCAGGGTCTATAACAAAATTATATCCGCTGATATCTGCAAGCAGCCTGAATATAGGGCCTATATCAGCATCCTGAAAATCAAGAGATATCTTCTGTCCTTTGTATTTCCCTTCAGGAATTATCTCGTCTGTTTTTGTAACGGTTTTCTTCTCTACAGCAGGGGCTTCCGCTTTAGATACAACCTGTTCATCTGCAGCTTTATCCTCAACATGGAAGGAGATCATTACATAATCTTCAACTGCCGCAACATCAAATTGTGTGTCTTTTATCATATCTATAACAAGCCTTGTCTTGTCCTTGTATTTGCCCACCCTTATACTTTTAAGCGGTGCCGGCACTTTTGCAGGCACAGATGCTATCATTTCAACACCAGGTATATCCAAAACAGCCCTGTTATCAAGCCTGAAAACATTTGGACTAAGCGCTCCATTGCCCTTGATCTTAACTTTCAAAATATTTTCTACTTTTTCGATATTCAGATCTGTAATTGAAGTCGCAGAAGGAAACTCCTTTACTGCATCTCTGTTGTATGCGGGTTTTTGAGTTTCAGCAACCGTTTCTTCTTTTACAGGTACAGGTTCTTCTTTCTTTATTTCCTTGTCTTCGGGTTTTGTTATCTCAGCCGTCTTGGTATCAGGCTCTTTTACTTTTATTATCAAAATATTATCTTTATAAGATGATTCCACAGCTGATGGGGATGCAAGTAGAATTTCAATTTTTGTTAAAATTGGTTCTTCTGTCTGTGATGGAGAGACCTCAGTTATGCCTGCTTTGTCAGAAGACTTAATCTTCTCCGGTTTAATTCCTAATCGCACATTCGGCAGTTCTGCAATTACCTTGTACGGATCAGTTGCTTTGTAAATCGTATAAGTAAACTGCTTATCAGCATTAATAACAATCTGATTGTCAGCTATATTTATAGCAGTTATAACAGGCAGCTGTGAAGATTGAACAGCTTTGTTGCCTTCTCCTGTTGTTGCACATCCTGCAACAAATATTAAAACTGTTGATATCAGATAAATTGTCCATTTCTGATTCATTATTTTCATTACTCCTCCTCATCGCGGAGCTTCAAAGTTGTTTCCTTTGGTTTGAGAACTCCCTTATAGTCTTTTATCTGTTCCCTAATTATAACAGCGTTTTTAGTTATCTTTTGAACTTTTCCATTATGGAGTCCGATTGTCATTCCTTCTCTAAGTGTGTAAGCTTTCCCGTCAGGGAGAACTATTGATGCAAAATTTCCTTTTTGATTCCATACAATACCCAGGATTTTAATCGAGGCAACATCATAGCTTTCAAGCGGCGTCTGTCCTTTCTTTGGTTTTTCTTCTGATTTAATAGCAAGAGAAACAAAAGGATCTTTTCTGCCTTTTTTATCATAAATAAAAACTTCTTCCTGTTTCTGCTCTTCTTTGACCTCTACAGTTTTTGCTGCACTCTGATAAGGTTTTGATGCAGCAGCCTTAGAAACAGGGGGTTTTTGATCGCAGGACAGCATGAAGATAACGCTGCTTATAAAAAACAGAAGTATTAAGATTGATCTGTTCATTTTTTCTTTGCCTCTTTTGCGTCCTTCTTTATATCTCCCTCCTTTACTGCTGTGAAGGTTGAGGCTTTGAAGCTTATGTCAAGCATTGCTTCGTCTTTCTTTATTTTTGGATTGCCAAGTTTTATATCTGCTATATTAACCAGTCTGTTTAATTTAGTAAGATTGCTAAAAAAATAACCGAGATTATGGTAAGTTCCCGAAAGACTTAAAGAAAACGGCACTTCTTCCACTATGCCGCTTGAATGTGCTTTTTTTGTTTCTGGTTTCCATGATAAAATTTCTATTTCTGATTTATATGCAATATCTGATATCTGTTTTAAAAGACTTGATACTTCTTTTTCTTCAGGAAGCTGCTCCTGAAGCTTTGCAAATTCTTTTTGGAGTCTTTCATTTTCAAGTTTCAATACATCCAACTTGGCTGCAAGCGCCTGGTTCTTTGCAATCTCTGCCTGTTGCGCAAGTATTTCACCATTAAGTTTTTTTATTTCCTTTGATTTAGGGATAACTGCCAATAATAGAGCAAGGATTACAATAATAACAGCCGGCACTATTGCTACGACTGTTCTAGCGCTCTGGGATAAGTTTTTTAGGTCAAGTTTTAGATTAATAGCCATTATATTTTTACCTTACAGGTCAATGTAAATTGATATGATGCTGTCTTGCCTGCTGCGCCTTTATCCTTTTGAGATCCCTGTAAATATATGTCTGTAAAAAGCTGCGATTTTTTAAGATTATCTACATAGTTAATAATATCATCATTCGTAAAACCCGCTCCGCTTATGTTAATGTTTGCTCCTGAGATAGACAAAGCTGTAATCCAGACACCTTGAGGTATCGTATTGTTTATCTCTGAGAGTATCTTTGCAGGCAGACTTTGATTCTTCTTTAAATCTTTTATTACATTAGTTTTTTGCTCGAGTAGTTTTTTCTGGCTCTCGTAATTCTCAACTTCTTTTATCTTTTTCTTTAATTCAGCAATCTGAACTTCATTTGATTTTTTCTGATCGCTAAGTCTGGACACTTGAGAATTTAAATACCATACACTGTAACCAGCCACAATAATTGCTGCAACCAAAAGTAATGCACCATAAATAATAAATGAAGGCAGGGCTTGAGCTTTCTTTTTGCGCTTCACAGATAGAAGATTTACTCTTATCATCTGTCCCCAGGCCTCCTGAGGGCAAGCCCTACAGCAACAGCAGCTATAGGAGCTATCTCCTGTATATATGAGATATCAAATTTTTTAGGGATGGATATGTTCCTGAATGGCTCTACAACTCTTGATTCCACGCCAATTTTCTCTGACAGATGTTTCGAGAAATCCCTTACAAGCGCACCGCCTCCGCTTAATATAACCTCATTTATCTCCTCATGCACTGTAGTGCTTTTATAGTAGTCCAAAGATCTCGCTATCTCATTGATTATATCTTCCGTAGCAGATGCCATTGCTGCATAGGCATCATTAGGTGTGACTCCTTCAACAGTTTCGCCTTTTTTCAATCTTTCTGCGATTTCATATGAAACTGAAAAAGCCTTCTGAATGGCCTCAGAATGAAGATTGCTTCCTGTAGCACTGTCTCTTGTAAATACAGAAATTCCGCCTTTAAGAATATTCATGTTGATTGTGCTTGCGCCAATATTAACTAAAGCAACATTTTTATTAGGCTCGATTTCGTAATTTACTTCATACATATTTTCAAGAGAAAAGGCGTCAACATCAACAATTACAGGGTTAAGCCCCGCCTCTTTCACAACAGTAACATATTCGTTGATTATGTCTTTTTTTACTGCAACAAGAAGAACATCCATCTGTCCCTGTTCTTCTCTTGGACCTAATATCTGGAAATCAAGGTTAACATCTTCAATATCAAATGGTATGTATTGCTCTGCTTCAAATTTGATTGATTCTGCAAGGTCTTCTTCTGACATCTCAGGAAGTGATATGCGTTTTATAATTACTGATGCATGTCCTGAGATTCCTACAACTGCATCTTTTGATTTTATCCGGGATCTTTCGATTAATTCTTTTAGCGCTTCGGCTAATCTGAGGGAGTCAATTATCGCTCCATCAACTATTATCTCAGTGGGAACAGGTAGAATATCCAGAAGTTCAAGCTCATAGCCTCTGCGGACTTCTTTAAGCTGAACCGCCTTAAAATAGTTAGAGCCTATATCTAAGCCTATAGAACTCCTATCACCAAAAATCATATATTATTAAATACCAAAAAAAAGAAAACTTGTCAAGCCTTTTTTTAGATTTATCAAACGCTTCCCTGAAAAATTTAATATATTGGTTTAAGATTTTGTCTTGTCAGTGTTGTATGGAATGCGATTAAGCATTCTATCAATGCAAATCTTTTTACCTTTAATCCTTCCGATTGCAAAAATTCTTCCATCAGGGTCATTGATTTTAATGTATGAATTCTCGGTAATATCGGAAAGATTATTCATTACTGTTCTGCCATGTTTAGCTCTCTGAAAGTTCGGAGCGTTCAGGGTGATTGATGTCAGATTTTTCAATGCTGCATCTATAGAATAAAAACCCTTAGAATGATCTGAAAGCTGATTCAATTCAACTGTGTTCTCTATGTTGAAATCTCCTGATCTTGTTCTCGTAAGTTCAACTATATGAGCGCCTACTCCTAGGATATTCCCAATATCATCACACAATGTTCTTATATATGTTCCTTTAGAACATAAGACTTTTATTTTTAAAAATGGTGGTTCGTACTTAATAATATCTAAGCTGTATATCGTTACCTGTCTTGGAATTCTCTCAATCTCAATTCCCTTACGGGCAAGTTTATAAATCGGCTCGCCATTCATCTTTACTGCTGAATACATAGGGGGAACTTGTTCAATTGTTCCTGTAAATTTCCGTAAAACCTCTATAATCATTTTCTCGCCAATAGAAAAATTATCCACTTTTTTAATTATTTTGCCCTCAGCATCAAATGTATCTGTTCTTTCGCCAAGTTTCATCACTGCAGTGTATTCTTTATTTGCATCTGTAAGAAGTTTTGAAATTTTGGTCGCTTCATTGACGCATACCAGCAGCACTCCTGTTGCCAGTGGATCAAGAGTTCCTGCGTGGCCCGCTTTTTTTACAGAAAGAATTTTTTTGACCTTTGTAACCGTCTGCTGCGACGTTATTCCTTTTGGCTTATTTATATTTATAACCAGGTTATTGTCAGTCATTAGATTAAGAGTTATGATTAGATTTTGTGATTTACAGTTTCTCTAAAACACAGACGGCATAAGCTGCGGCGCCTTCTCCTTTGCCGACAAACCCCATCCCTTCATTTGTTTTTGCCTTGATATTAATCATTCCGCTTGGAATACCCGCGCTGTGAATATTAGCTTTCATATTTTCTATGTAAAGAAGGAGTTTCGGTTTTTCCATAATTATAGTTGTGTCAATCCATGAAATTTTAAAACCATCTTCCCTACAAAGTTCAACTGTATATTTTAATAGGCTGAGGCTTGAAGCGCCTTTCCATTTATTGTCTGTATCAGGAAAATGCCTGCCAATATCTCCAAGCCCAATGGCTCCCAGTATAGCATCAATTATTGCGTGGCAAAGCACATCTGCGTCCGAATGTCCAAGCAGACCTTTCTCAAAAGGGATCTCAACACCGCCTATTATAAGTTTTCGCCCCTCAACAAGCCTGTGAGAATCATATCCAAAACCCATTCTTATCAAATCGCTTCTCCCTTGCAGCCCTTTTTTAAAAAAAGCTTTGCTATCTTGATATCTTCAGGTGTTGTTATTTTTATGTTCTTGTATGAACCCATTATTATTTTTATTTTTCCGCCGTAATTTTCAACAATTGCCGCATCATCAGTAAAATATAATTTCTTTTTCATCGCCTTTTTATATGCATTCATTAATACAGAGAAGTTAAAAATCTGCGGTGTCTGCACCGCCCAGAGAATCTCCCTGTTCAAAGTTTTTTTAACAAAACATCCTTCTGCCTCTTTTATGGTGTCTTTCAAGGGAACTCCTAAAACAGCTCCGTCGCAATCAGAAAATTCTTTCATTAAATTTTTAATTATTGATTCATCTGCCAACGGTCTTGCTCCGTCGTGTATCAATACAATGTCTGTATTGCCTTCAATTAATGTGAGGCCGTTAAAAACAGAATCCTGTCTTTCTTTTCCGCCAAGGGCAGCTCTCTTTACTTTAGTTAGAGCAGATCCCTTAATTATTCTCAATCCGTCTTCCACATCTTCTTTTTTGAAAACCGGGATCACCTCCGATATCTCATGAATATTCTCAAAAACCATTAGTGTAGTTAGTATCAGAGGTTGACCATTAAATTCATTAAATGTCTTGTTTATGCCAGCCCCAAACCTTTGTCCTAGTCCGGCAGCTGGCACAATCGCTATTATTTTTTTTCCACTCATCAGAAAAATTTTAATTAAATTTTTTATAGGGATTTATATCCCTACTCCCTATCATACTCCTCTTTAAGTTTTGCAAAAATCATTCTGCCTGCTGTTGTCTGCAGTACGCTTGTCACAGTCACATCAACATTTTTGCCAATAAGTCTCTTTGCGTTTTCTATGACTATCATTGTTCCGTCGTCCAGATATGCTACTCCCTGATTGTGCTCTTTCCCCTCTTTAATGATAAAGACCTTTATTGTTTCTCCGGGCAGCACAACAGGCTTCAACGCGTTGGCGAGTTCATGTATGTTAAGCACAGAAACTCCCTGCAGCTCAGCAATCTTGTTGAGATTGAAATCATTAGTAATGACCTTTGCATCAAGCAGTCTTCCGAGTGCAACAAGTTTTGCATCAACCTCTTTTATCTTTGGAAAATCCTCATCAACAATTCTTACGTTAACATTTGACATCTTCTGGAGTTTATGGAGGACATCAAGTCCTCTCCTTCCCCTTGCCCTTTTAAGCACATCAGGCGAGTCTGCAATATACTGAAGCTCCTGAAGTATGAATTGCGGAAGGATAAATGTCCCTTCAATAAATCCTGCTTCACACACATCTGCAATTCTGCCGTCTATGATCACACTGGTATCAAGGAGCTTAAGATTTTCGTCAAATCCTTGTCCCTTGAACATCTTTATTATTCCGTAGACCGTAAGCCCCTTGCCGCGTTTCAGTCCTACAAGCAGTCCAGCATATCCAAATAATGCATTAAGTACAAATGTTAAAGCCGTAATATTCTGTGAAACAAGAATGCTCAAGGGAAATAACAAAAGATTTGCGAACAGTATTCCAATTGTTAACCCTAATATCCCGCCAATAATCATTCCCAGTGAAACTTTTCTTAGTATCTCTTCGATAAAAAACGCCAGCCCGCCTACAAGCGCACCCCATGCCGCGCCTGTCATTTCTGCATTGTATTTGCTGCCTAGTAAATAACCTCCGGATATAAAAACAAGGAAAATTGCAACTCTAATAATAAAAAACATATAAATACCCCCTTTAAAAAATTATTATGATGCTTTGATTACAGCATAAAATTTATGACCTCCTCTGTTAATAAAAAGTAGAACTGTGTCTCCAGATTTTATGTTTGATGCTGCCTTTTTATAATCAGAAGTGTTGTTTATTTTCTTATTGTCTATTTCCTGAATCACATCTCCTCTTTTCAGCTTTGCCTCATCCGCAGCGCTTCCTGCAGCAACTTTTTCTATAACAACTCCTTTTTCATCTCTTTTTATTCCTAACTGCTGCGCAATGTCTTTTGTGAGATCGGCTACTTCAAGCCCTGCTAATGCCTCGCGCTTTGCAACTGCATCTGAAGGCTCAGCTGCCGAATCACTCGGTTCTTTTGGGTATTCAGTGACTGAAACTGCAATATCATATTCTTTGCCTTTTCTCAAAATCTTGGCCTGCACTTTTGAGCCCGCCTTGCTCTGTGCAACTATGTTTTTTAACGCATCAGCATTATTAACTTTTTTACCATTATATTCAATAATTATATCCCCTCGCATAATCCCAGCCTTTTCAGCAGGGCTTTCTTTTAGAACCTCGCCAACTAAAGCGCCTGTCATATCTTTAAGCCCAAATTTCTGCGAAAGCTCCGGTGTAAGTTTCTGAATCGATACACCAAGCCATCCCCTTATAACTCTTCCATACTTAATAAGTTCATCGATTACAAAACGCACAAGGTTGCTTGGTACTGCAAACCCTATTCCTTGATAGCCGCCTGTTTTTGAAAATATTGCCGTATTGATGCCAATAATTTCACCCTTTATATTTACAAGAGGGCCTCCTGAATTGCCCGGGTTGATTGCTGCATCTGTCTGGATAAAATCTTCATAATCTGCAATTCCAACGCTCACCCTTCCGATAGCGCTTATGATTCCCATTGTAACAGTATGGCTGAGCCCGAATGGACTGCCTATCGCAAGCACAAATTCGCCGACCTCTAATTTCTCCGAATTTCCCCATCTTGCAGTTATAAGGTCTTTTGCATTGATTTTTACCAATGCAATATCAGTCTTTGGGTCTGAGCCAACGACTTTACCGGTAAAACTTCTCTTGTCAAAAAGAAGCACTTTTATCTCATCAGCTTTTTCGACAACATGATTATTAGTAACAATATAGCCGTCTTCTGACACTATTACTCCAGAGCCCAGACTTTGCTCTCTCCATTTTTTTGGCGCACCAGGCTCATTTAAAGAAGGATCAAAGAGATTATAGAAAGGATCTTCAAATTGATAATTTTTTTTTACAACCTTTGTTGTTGAAATATTAACAACAACAGGAGATACTGCATTTGCTATCTCTGAAAATGCCTTTGATGTTTCTATTATCTGGCTTGGCACGCGCGGCGCTACCATAACAGATGAGCGGCCTATGCCTGCGGTTATGCCTAACAGAGAAAATATAAGCCAGCCAAGAAAAAAACCTATGAATAATATAAAAAATCCAATAAGAATGCGCTTTTTCATCTTCTAATTATAATCTCGAATTTCTGCATTGTAAAGGCTCATAACTAAAGTTAAAACAAATTTCTTATCTAACCTTTATCTTTGATTAATTTTCTTAGCTTTTGTTTTTTTCTAAAAAAAAGGCTTAAAATAACTTTGTTGACTTGCCTTGATTCATAGGGTTAAAATTTTCTATGCATTCACATTCAGATTATGTTCCCCTGCATCTTCATACTGAATACAGCCTTTTAGACGGGGCGCTGAAGATAAATGAGTTGATCGAACTGGCATCGGCTTACAGGATGCCTGCGCTTGCTATTACTGACCACGGCAACCTTTTTGGAGCAGTTGAATTCTACAAAAAGGTGTCCAAGGCAGGGATAAAGCCAATAATCGGCTGCGAGGTCTATGTTGCTCCTAACAGCAGGTTGGAAAAAGAGAAATCAGCCGACCAAGAGTCTTCTTTTCATCTTATTCTTCTTGCAAAAGACAATAACGGCTATAAAAATCTTGTGACTCTTGTAACAAAGGCATACCTCGAAGGATTTTATTACAAACCAAGAATAGACAAGGAACTGCTTAAACAGCACAGCGCTGGATTGATCGGTCTTACATCATGCCTCAAAGGCGAGGTTCCGTATTACATCCAGAAAAATATGCCTGAGAGAGCTAAAGAAATCGCAATAGAATATAAGAATATTTTGGGTCCTGAAAATTTTTACATAGAGATCCAAAACAATGATCTTTCTGAGCAGGAGAATGTGAATATAAAGCTTGTTGCGCTTGCCAAAGAACTTAATATCGGAGTGGTTGCAACAAATGACTGCCATTATCTTAAAAAAGAGGATTCAAGGGCTCATGACATACTAATATGCATCCAGACAGGTAAAACAGTCACTGAGATTAACAGATTAAAATTCAGTTCAGAAGGTTTTTATTTCAAATCCCCCGATGAAATGAAAAAATACTTTAAGGATATTCCAGAGGCGGTCACAAATACACGCCTGATCGCGGAAAAATGCAATGTTGATTTTAAGCTTGGAACAACACTTCTGCCGGAATATACGATCGAAACAGGTAAAACTCCTGATGCCTTTCTTGAAGAACTTGCCAGAAAAGGCTTAAAGAAAAAAATAGGGATTGATATACCAGATATATATGAGGAACGACTTAATCTGGAACTGGATGTTATAAAAAGAATGGGTTATTCGTCTTATTTTCTTATAGTCTGGGATTTTATAAGTCATGCCAGAGAAAAAGGCATTCCTGTAGGCCCGGGCAGAGGCTCTGCCGCAGGAAGTCTTGTTTCTTATGCGCTGGACATAACAGCCTTAGACCCTCTTAAATATGGTCTTCTTTTCGAGAGATTTTTGAATCCGGAAAGAATAAACATGCCTGATATTGATGTCGACTTCTGCAAGGACAGACGGCCGGAGGTCATATCATATGTTTCAGAAAGATATGGTAAAGAACATGTTGCGCAGATCATAACCTTTGGCACCATGGCTGCAAAGGCAGCAATCAGGGACGTTGGCAGAGCGCTGGACATGCCTTATGCTGAAGTTGATAAGATTGCCAAACTTGTTCCCAATACAATAAATATCACGATAGATGATGCTCTAAAAGCAGAACCGCAGCTGAAAATTCTCTATGACAATAATCCTCCTATAAAAGATCTTATTGATGTAGCAAAGAGGCTTGAAGGTCTTTGCAGACACGCCTCAACCCACGCTGCAGGCGTGGTAATATCGCCTGCTCCGCTCACAAATTACACTCCACTGTATAAAAACCCTACTGACGAAAGCATCACAACGCAGTTTGACATGAATGCAGTTGAGAACATTGGTCTGCTTAAATTCGATTTCCTTGGTCTGAAAACACTAACCGTAATAGATAAAACACTCAAGTACATTAAAGAAAGCGGCAAAGATTTATCTTTAAGCACTATTCCGCTTGAAGATAAGGAAACTTATAAACTTCTTTCTTCCGGCCAGACAACAGGAATATTCCAGCTTGAAAGTTCAGGGATGAAAGATATTCTTGTAAAAATGGAGCCTAACAGGTTTGAAGATCTGATAGCTTTAGTCGCTCTCTACAGACCCGGCCCTATTGGAAGCGGAATGATAGACGACTTTATTAAAGGGAAAAAAGGTCAGATAAAAGTTAAGTATGAGCTCCCTCAGTTAAAAGAAATGCTTGATGAAACATACGGAGTAATACTCTATCAGGAACAGGTTATGCGCATTGCCAATAAACTTGCTAATTTCAGTCTCGGGCAGGCGGATATTCTCAGAAAAGCAATGGGTAAGAAAAAACCTGAAGAGATGGAAAAACTTAAAGAAGCATTTATCAAAGGCGCTGTGTCAAATAATATTTCAGAGAAAAAGGCAACAAGACTTTTTGACCTTATGGCGCTTTTTGCAGAATACGGATTTAACAAATCACACTCCGCTGCATATGCATATGTTGCATATCAGACCGCTTATCTAAAAACTCATTTCCCTGTTGAGTTCATGGCAGCAACCCTGAGCGCTGACATGGATAATATAGACAAGATAGTTCATATGATAAACGAATGCAGGAACATGTCCATCGAAATCCTGCCGCCTGATATTAATGAAAGCGGAAGAGAGTTCAAAGTCATCGGCCATTCCATAAGATTCGGACTTGAGGCAGTAAAAGGCGTAGGCTCCGCTGCCATAGAGTCAATTCTGGAATCAAAAGAAAAGTTTGGTTCATTTACATCAATAGAAGATTTCTGCAAAAAAATAGATGCGCGAAAAGTTAATAAAAAAGTTATGGAAAACCTTATCAAGGCTGGAGCTTTTGATTCTATTGGAACAACAAGAGCTAAGACAATGTCAGTTGTGCAGGATGTATTGAACAACGGGAATTCAAAAGGATTTGGACAACAGACAATCTTTGGCAGTTCAGAAGAAGAGGGAACATTTAAAGAATGGGATGAACTGGAACTATTGAGCAACGAAAAAGATGCTCTTGGATTTTATATCACAGGCCACCCTTTGACTAAATACAGAAAGAGTTTATCTTCATTGAATATAAAAAAAGTTTCAGAGCTGATTGATCTTTCTGACAGGCAGGAAGTGCAGATAGCCGGCGTTATAACAAGCATAAAAAAATTTCAGAAAAGAGGCACAAAAGATACAATGGCATATTTAACCATTGAGGATGAAATGGGGCATATAGAGGGCATCGTATTTTCCGATCTATATAAAAACAATATCGGACTTCTGAAAAAAGACCTCCCGCTGATCTTCAAGGGGAGTATTGATAAAACAGAAAAAGGGATAAAGCTTATCCTCAAGGAAGTCTCAGAAATAGAAAAACTCTATGCAAGAAATGGCTTAAAATGTGAGATTAGTATAAAATATCCTGTTGCTGAAAGATTGAATCTTGAACAGATTAAAGGACTTCTTTCACAAAATCGAGGAACATGTCCTTTGTATCTGAAATTGGACAGCAATAATTCTCAGATCTTAGTAGCAACAGAATTCCAGATCGATCCCAGCAAGGTATTTATAAGTAAACTTGAAGGGATTCTCGGGAAAGGAGCTGTCAAAATAGTAAATGGTTTTTAAACCAGAGCGCTGGCTGTTCTGGTTATTGAGCACCAAAATTTTTTTCTATGAAATACTATCTAGAATTTGAAAAACCAATAGAAGAGCTTGAACTGAAGATAGAAGAGCTCAGGCATCTATCTGCAAAAAAAGATATCAATATAGCCTCTGCTGTAAGAAAGCTTGAACAAAAAGCAGAGGAGATGCGCACAGAAATTTTTTCAAGGCTCACTCCATGGCAGAAAACCCTTATTGCAAGACATCCTGACCGCCCCTACACTTTTGACTATATAAATTCTTTCTGCGAAGACTTTGTAGAGCTTCATGGTGATAAAAGATTTTATGATGATCCAGCAATAGTCGGTGGAATTGCAAAAATAAAAGGGATGTCTGTAATGATTATCGGCCATCAAAAAGGAAGGGGCACAACAAAGGAAAGAATCTACAGAAATTTCGGACAGCCCAATCCTGAAGGATACAGAAAAGCCCTGCGCCTTATGCAGCTTGCCGAAAGATTCAAAAAACCTGTTATAACGCTGATTGATACTCCGGGCGCTTATCCCGGTATTGGCGCTGAAGAAAGAGGACAGTCTGAGGCAATTGCAACTAATTTAATGGAAATGTCAAAGCTGAAGACCCCTGTTGTTTCGTTCGTAATCGGCGAAGGAGGAAGCGGCGGAGCAATAGCGCTTGGAGTCGCTGACAGGCTTTATATGCTGGAACACTCTGTATATTCTGTTATATCCCCTGAGGGCTGTGCAGCGATATTGTGGAAAAAGAACGGAGATCTGAAAACAGAGTCGTATTCAAAAGCTGCTGATGCCTTAAAACTTACTGCTCAGGATCTGCTTAAATTTAATATCATTGACAGTATAATTCCCGAGCCTCTTGGCGGAGCGCATAAAGACCCTGCTATAGTCGCGAAAAATATATCAGATATAATCATTAATTCAATCGGAGAATTAAGCGCAAAATCCGCAGAAGATTTAATTGAAGACCGTTATAAACGCATTCGCAGAATTGGTTTTTTTGAAAATTCTTAGTTAATAAACAGCCGGTGTGGTGGAACTGGCAGACGCGCCGGACTCAAAATCCGGTGGGGGCAACCCCGTGGGAGTTCGATTCTCCCCACCGGCACCATATTTATCATTTTGCTATCTGCGTCCCTCTTTCCAGAGCATAAACGCAAGTCCGCCTGCAATTATGAATCCCAGGGCGCTGAGCCATACAGGGATATTGATGCTATTGACCGTTATTTCCCAACAGAAAATAAATCTTATCAGATGTAGAATAGAAATAACCGAGAAAACTGCGATTGCGATTGAAGTGAAAACTCCGATGGTTTTTTTCCTTTTAAAGATGTTAAATATGCTCATCTTTCCCTCCTAACTGTTTCGAATATTTCTGTGCATCCATATTTATATCTCTGGAATCTGTTCATCATAACTTTTCAGGTAATGGCATTCTTAACTGCTCAATAAGGCTTTCAAGAAGCGCTGTAATGACCTTTGGATCAAAGTTCTTATCAAGATGCGGAATAATTTGAGCCTCTTTTGCGTGTCCGTTTAATTCTTTTTGGAGCACCTTGAAAAAAACCTTTGATATTTTTCTATCGAACTGTGTTCCAAGACAATTTTTTACTTCTTCCAGTGTCTCCAAAAGCGTTAGTTTTTTTCTATATGGTCTGTCAGTTGTCATTGCATCAAACGCATCAGCAAGCGCCAATATTTTCATCCCATCATTCAGCCCTGCGCCATTCAGGTGATCAGGATATCCGTTGCCGTCAATCCTTTCATGATGATGTTTAACAAAATATATCACATCCTCCCACGGCAGTTTGATCTTTGAGAGAATATCAAAAGAAAACCCAGGGTGTTTTTTAATCTCCTCTATTTCGAATTCAGTAAGATTGTGATCCTTGTTTATTACTTTCTTATCAATTACTATTTTGCCAATGTCATGAAGAAGTCCAGCAATATATATCCCTTCCACATCTCTTTCTTTCCATCTAAGTTCTTTTGCCACTGCAACTGAATATGTTGCGACTCTGTATGAGTGATTTCTCGTATATGGATCTTTTGCATCAATTGCAGCTGCAAATGCCTGTATTGTGTCATGGTATATCAGGCGCATGTTTTCATACATTTTTTCGTTTTCCTGCACTTTGACGGTGAGTTTCTTGAAAAGAGATAAATTATACAGCGCTATTGCCATCTGGTTCACAACAACCTTAAGAGCAGTTTTTTCACTCTTAAGAAATGTTGTTCTTGAAAGTCTCTTGCCAAGGCTTAGTGCTCCGACAAATTCGCCTTTTGCGAAAAGAGGTATGAATATTTTTGTTTTAAGTTTTTTAAAGTTATTTTCATTCTCTTTATAAAATCCGTTTCCAGAATAACCGTTTAAATTTACTGCCTCATTCTTCGCAAATTTCTTTATCTGCCCTAGTTTTATTTTTAAAAAAACGTTTTTTGCCTCTTTTAATCCTTTTGATGAATGCAGTTCCAGATCGCTTTTATTCGCATTATAAACCAGAAGCGCTGCCTCAGGCACTGAAAACATGCCTGTCACTACATAGAGAGAGCTTTTCATTTTGTCATCAAACCCCTTGGATGACGTAACCTCCTGACTAAGATCAACTAAAGATGATATGTTGAAAAAAAGCCTTTGTAGTCCTAGTTTTTCGAGCACTTTAGTCTCCGTTCAAAAAATTAATTGCTTCATGTTCATCCTTGAACACTTTTACATGTTTTGTTATTCCAAGCATATGAAAAACATCATTATGTATTTTTTTCATATTGGTAAAACAAATCTTTATATTGTTATCCAAAGTTTTTTTTATTATTCCTGTAAATATTGATGCGCCAATACTGTTAATAAATTGCATTTCTGAAAAATTTATAATAATCCTGTTAATTCCTTTCTCCAGATATCTATCACATGTGTCTTCTAGTCGTTCGGCTCCAAGATCATTCACATAGCCTTTTGGCAGAATAATCACTGCGTTTTTGAGGTTTTTTACAACTACTGAAAAATTATTCACCTGATTTATCCGCCTCCTGATTGATATTGATTTTTATCCCGCTTGGAAGATTTTTTACGAGCACAACTTTGGTGCCTCTGTCAGTTTTCTCAAACCGCACTGAATCTGCAAAATTCTTCATTAATTTTATTCCCCACCCCCTTTCTGTTTTTCCAGTCGGCGGCTTGCCGCTGAATGGCTCTCCAGTTTCTTGGGATATAAAATCTCTTCCAGAGCTTTCTATCCCCATCTCGAGATAACGTTCATACATGTCAAAAGTAATAAATATCTTTTTCTCTTGTCCTTTACTGTGTTCGATTGCATTGATGCACGCCTCTATTACGGCTAATTGTAGCTGCCCTATGAGTTCCTGATCCAAAAGCAGGTTCTTTCCTATCTGCTCAAGGCACTGGGCAGCAACGAGTTCTGCCTCTTTTTGCATGGGAATCGTTATCTCATAGGATAATTTTTTTGCTTCTCCGTCAATTGCTTTTAATAATAATTGTGTTTCGATGTCATTATAGGTTTTCCCTGTTATCTCTCTTTTGTAGATGCAGTCGACGAAATCTATGAGAACTCTGTCATCTGGTACTTTGAGAACGCCAAATTCCCCGTTTACAAATCCTGAGAGATACAGCTGTCTCATTATTGTGTCTATTTCCCTATTATCAAGAGAAAAGGCCTTTGCCAAACGCAGAGAATTAAGCTGTTCTCCTGTATGATAAATTTTGTTTATTATTTCGAGCGCTCTTTTCCTGTCATCTAGTTCTGGAAAATAGTTTTTCAAAACAGCTTCCCAATAACGACAGATACTGCCTTTTGTTATTTCAGTTATGTACGCCTTCCATAAATCCTTGCTCCCGGATTTTTTGCTGAATCCTGCTTCTCTGGCAACACATTTTATGTAAAAAGGATTTCCGCCAAGATGATTCAAAAGATTGCCCGGCAAGGAATCAGATCTTAGCTCATATTCTGAAAGAATCGAGGCAAACATTGCCTGTGTATCTCTTAACATAAGCGGACGCACATTGATCCTGGATTGACTGCTTATTACAGGCATTTCTTGTATCTCAGCCTGTCTTCCTGTAACAACGTATAGTGTTTTTCCAAAAGACATTTGAGGCTCAAATAGCGACACCAGCATTGGTTCGGCATGAGCATCGATGTGAAGGTTTCTGAATCTCTGAAATTCATCGAGCATAACAACAGCAGAAACACCTGTTGCAAGAGCTGCATATAGAGGAGCTCCTAATGCTACCCTGAGAAGATCAACAGGCTCCTTACACTGGCTGTACCTGTCAATAATCTCGACTGCCCAAGTTGCTTTTTTTCTTTCTAAAACCGACGTAAGACCTTCAAACGAAAGTCCTTCAATATTTATTAATTCTGATTCCTTGTCTTCAAAGGCAATTCGCTGGCATATGAAACGCATCAGATAATCGCGTGAAAAATCTGAAACTGCTAAGAGTGCATTATTTACCGCATAATAAAATGGAGCTATTCTGTCCTGTTTCCAAAACAAATAATTAAAAAGCTGTTTTAGTATCTCTGTCTTGCCTGTTCCGCTGTATCCGGAAAGGCATATACTCTGAGCCTTGCCTTTTTCAGTATCAAGCGCTTTACGGTATAAGGCTGACAGCTCGTTTTCTCTGCCAAAAAAATCTTTTTCCTGAAGTATCCTCAATGGCATACTGTTATGAGCTCAACTCTACTCTATTCCCTCCTTTCCCTTTAGAACGATAAAGAGCTTTATCTGCATTTTTAAGAAGCTGGTCTGCAGTATTATTATTTTCTGAGAAAGATGCGATCCCAATACTTACTGTCAGCGATAAATTTTCCGGCTCTATTTTTGTTTCTGCAACATCACTTCTTATTCTCTCTCCTATTGTTAGCGCCAGCGCACTGTCTGTCTCAGGTAGTATTACAACAAATTCATCGCCCCCATATCTGGCTACGATATCCATCGTTCTTACATTGTTGCAGAGTATATCCGAAATACCCTTAAGTACCATATCGCCAATATAATGTCCAAGTTTATCATTATAATCTTTAAAGCCGTCAATATCCAATAGCAATATGCTTAACGGCCGTTTGTATCTATTGGCGCGTGATAGTTCTTCTTCAAGTCTTTCATCCAGATATCTGCGATTTAACAGTCCTGTCAGAGAATCTGTTATCGCAAGTGTCTTGAGCTCCTCTGTCTGCTTGTAGAAAACATTCCGTTCAATAACAATAGCAGCATGAGATGTGAAAGACTGTATTAATTCAAGATCTTCTTCATTAAACACTTCACCTGTTGTCTTGTCAGAAAGATTAAGCACGCCGATTATGCGATTGCCTACTTTAATAGGCACGCTTATGAATGATTTTGTTTTGTAATTGTCTCTGTTTTTTTGCATTATGCGCGGGTCATTCTCAAGATCTCTTACAAGAAAAGGCTCCCCGTACTGAGCAACTCTTCCTGCTATCCCCTTTCCCTTTGGAATACTGTGCTGCACTGGAATTCCATTTTTAAAACCTTTATTTGATATTAACAAAAGATTTTCGGTCTCACGCTCTACCAGCATTAATGATCCCTGCTCTGCCTTAAGAAGTTCTGCTGATTTATCCAGCAGGATTTCCAGAAGTTTTTCATAACTAAGAACTAATTCTATATCTTTTTTTGCAGTTGAAATACTGGTGAATTTCGCAAGCTTGCTGTTAAGCTCGCCTCGCAATTTGTGATTTTCTATCCGCAGCGCGGCCTGTCTGCAAAAGCCGGTTATAATGTTAATGTCGCTCTCTTTCAAATGCAAATCAAAAATTCCAAGAATTGCTTCGAGCCTGTGACCTATAGTTATCGGAAAAAAATAGTATGTTTTTATTCCTTTAAGGAAATGTATTCTTGCAGCGATTGAAGCTTCTGTTGAGGAAATATGTGTCTTACCTCTTTTGAATTCTTGAACTATAATATCATTGCTTTTTATATGGAAAATCTCTGTTTTTTTATCTTTTTTAATAGTATGCTGGCTAATAAATTCTCCCCTTTCATAATCGAGGAGGAAAATAGTAGCATGCTCTAAGTCAAGCAGAGAAAAAAGATTGGTTACTATGTGTTTAAAAATTGTTTCTGATTTATCTTTTAAGCCCGTGTCCCACATCCCAAGGACTTCTTTTAGAACATCTATCTTTTTTTTCAAAATAATAGTTTCCTGGCTGCTCTT
Source organism: Nitrospiraceae bacterium (assembly GCA_021373015.1). Classification (NCBI taxonomy): domain Bacteria; kingdom Pseudomonadati; phylum Nitrospirota; class Nitrospiria; order Nitrospirales; family Nitrospiraceae; species Nitrospiraceae bacterium. The sequence continues at coordinate 102,623 of JAJFTJ010000014.1, read as the reverse complement.
AAGAAGATGGTTTATAGAGCTGTCCACCAGTTTGCATACATTTGTAGCATGCTCGGAGCTGGTGAATTTTATAGGACCAACTATCGGCATTTCATTGACAAAAGATGAGAGTTGCTTTGTAAATTCCTTAAAATCTTCGTAATCAGAAAATGATCCCTGACCGAGAATTACTGCCCGCTCCTGCATATATTCCAGAGGAAGAACAAAACTCATCACTCCTGCATAACACTTATAAATTATACTGCTGTTTTTGCTGATTGCCTCAGATACATTGCTGTTGCAGTAAGAATTACATTTTGTTCTAAAACCATCATTTGCAAGCAATGCCCTGCATATTGAGGGATGACCTTCTGTGGAAAAAATAGATGTGCCTTGTTCTGACATGATGCTGAGATTAAAACCAGTAGTATCGGTAAGTGTTTTGAAGCGCCCCTTCCAGCGCGCTGAAAGAAATAAATTTTGGAGATAATCTAGCTTATCGGCTCCAAACATTTTGCCCTTGGTGGGTAAAGTTTATTAAAATCGCTTGAATGTTTTAAGTTCAATCAGATTTTACTGTCAATAATTTTTATTAATGTTTCTGCGTCTTTATACCCTGGGAGAATCCCGCCGTCAGGAAGAATTATAGCTGGAGTGCCTGTTATTCCGTATTGTTCTGCAAGCTTTATATTGTCATCTACCTCACTAGTATTACATTCTTTTTCAGGGATGCTTTTGCCTTCAAAATTATCTTCAAGAAGCGCTATTGATTTCTGGCATATAATTGTTTTTGATTTCTTATATGAGTCAGGATGTATTTTTACCAAAGGATAAAGCTTTAGATAAAACGCAATGTCCTTTCTTTTCTCTATAACTTTTTTTATTTCCTGATGAAGTTTTCCGCAAAAAGGACAATCAGGATCAGTAAAAACAATTATTTTATTTTTGGCATTCTTTTGCCCCATCACAAGCGCTTTATTAAGAGGGATTTTCGACATATCGATCTTATTCAGCTGATAATTTCTCTCTGCTGTCAGATTAGTTCCTGCTTTCAAATCATATATTGCAGGGGTTGCCAGCATCTTTGAATAATCAAGGTAGATTAATCCTTTTTTCCCGTTAGACTCGAAATCAACCTCCCAAACGCCTTTTATTGGAGACGCCAAAACTTCGATTATCTTTGCATCCGGGAATGGATTTTTCAGAGCATTTTTTGCTTCTTCTTTGGTTAAAACATGGCACTTTGTGCATTCATGTCCTGCGATTTCGGCGCTGAATGCATACGAGATTACTGCAAGATTTAACAATACAGCCAGCGTTATAATTATTCTAGTTTTTCGCATTTTGTAACTATAGCATTTTTGTCTTTATTTTTCTATCAAAATAAAAGTTGAATTATTTGTTTAATATTATATAATTTTTTAGGGGATAAATATGAACGAACTGGACTTTGAACTTTTACTTGTTTTCATCGGAATCTTAGCAGTAATCGCTTCGATAGCTTTTTTCTCAGGTAAAAAAATCGGTTCTTTTATTGAAAAAGAAAGTTTTGCTTCAGACCAAAAACGGATGCAGCGCGAGCTAATGCTTTCTGAACACCACAGAAAAGGTCTCCAGAGAGAAGTCGAGGACCTAAAGCAGAAAGCAGAAAAATATCTGGATTTTCTTATTAAACTTCCCGAGGCTGTAAAACATTTAAATTCAAATCTTACTTTTGACGAAATAATTTCTTCAATACTCAGACTAACAAAAAATCTTGTTGATACCGATGCTGTGGAACTCTATATATTCAATAAATCGAGCGAGAAGCTCGACCTTGTTGCTGCTTTTGGATCTAACAAGAAAAAAAGCATATCCGTAGATTTAGGCGAAGGAGTAATCGGAGAAGCAGCAGCAAGCAAGTTGATAACATCAAAAGAACAGATTCACAAGCCCCTCCCTGATGAAAACCTGGAACTAAGCATACCGATAATCTATAAAAATACTCTTCTTGGTGTTATAGGCGTGCTTGGCATTGGTAAAATTAAGGCTGCATCCCAGACAGGGAACGAAAAACGTTTTCTTGCAATGATATCAGATCTTGCTGCTGTTGCATTGCAAAACTGCGATTATCTGACAACCGCAAAGAAAGAGGCCATAACAGATTCGCTGACAGGTCTTTATAACAAACATTTCTTTTTGGAAAGAGCCGCTGAAATCGCGCAAAAATCATTGAGCTATAATTCAGTTTTATCCGTGCTTATTTTTGATATCGATTATTTCAAAAATTATAACGACCAAAATGGTCATGTCGAAGGAGATAAACTGCTAAAGCAGCTTGGAGTTATCTTAAAAGAAAATACCCGGGGAACTGATATTGTTGCGCGCTATGGCGGTGAAGAATTCATTGCTCTGCTCTCAAATACAGGAAAAATAAACGCTATGTTATATGCGGAAAAACTCAGAAAAATAATTGAATCATACCCTTTTGCCCATAGAGAAAAACAGTTTTCAGGTTTCATATCGATAAGCGGCGGGATTGCGGAGTTTCCGTCTGACGGCAAAACAATAGAAGCAATAATTACAAAGGCTGATCAGGCTCTTTATGAATCCAAAAAAGCAGGCAGGAACCGCATAACAAAATACGAACCTTTTCAATTTTCTTCTCCTGAAAATGCCGATTAATTCAGAAAGAATATTTTGTTATCAGTATTGAATATTATTCTGAGCTTATTTGAATGTCCTTGACTCTAAGACAGGCAGAAGAATAAAATTCATGGTGGGCAGTCGCAGAATCGAACTGCGGACACGAGGCTTTTCAGGCCTCTGCTCTACCGACTGAGCTAACTGCCCATGGATATAAACTATAAACTCTTGTTCTTTTCATTGTCAAGTTATGAGAACTATTAAAGAAATTTTCAATAACTATGCTTCTGCTGCAATATCAGGCACAGCGCTGATATTCTGCTTCCCATTATTTAATCTTTCATACTTGGCGTGGATAGCGCTGGTCCCTTTTCTTGTCTCGCTTCTTAACAAAAATTCTTCTGAGGCATTTCGGTCCGGCTTTGTTCTTGGAATATTTTATTTCTTCGGCACGCTGTATTGGATCTCTCATTCTATAAATCATTATGGCGGGATATCGTTAATACCAAGCCTTGGAATAGTCCTGCTCTTGTGTCTTTACCTGAGCTTATATCCAGCGCTCTTTGCAGTATTTTTCTCCTGGAAGATATCAACAACCAGATATCCTGCTCTTCTTCTTGGGCCTGTGTTCTGGGTTTCGCTTGAATATCTTCGCACATACGCAATAACTGGTTTCCCATGGTCCATCATTGGATATTCGCAGTACAGATTTCTTGAAGTGATACAGATTGCTGACATAACAGGTGTTTATGGCATCTCTTTCTTGATATTGGCTGTAAATGGCGCTATTGCAGACATATTTATTGTTAAAAAACGGCTTCGCCAGATGCCGTTGTTTTCCTTATCTCAGACAACTGCCGGAGTTTTTATATTGTCATTTTGTGTTTTTTTTGTATTTTTTTATGGTTATTTCCGTCTTGCAGAAAACCGTACTGATAAATCGGTTCGTGTAAGCATTGTTCAGGGTAATATAGAGCAGGACAGGAAATGGGATGCTGCATATCAGCGTAATGTCTTGGACACATACAAAAATATGTCCCTGACTGCTGCGGCAGAATCGCCTAATATTATCGTCTGGCCAGAATCTTCCATCCCTTTTTATTTTAATTATGACGTCACATTAACCCAGGAACTTATCGATTTTCAAAAAACTTTAAATGCCTATCTGCTATTTGGCAGTGTACTGATGAAAGAACAGTCTTCTGTCTCTTTTAAGCCTGCTTTATCAAACAGTGCTGTACTGCTTGCGCCTGATGGCAAGCCCAGTTTCATCTACGATAAAATACATCTGGTTCCTTTTGGGGAATATGTTCCGTTAAGAAATTTTCTGTTTTTTGTAGATAAATTAGTCGTAAGCATCGGAGATTTTGTTCCGGGAGATCATACACTTAGAGCTGAGACAGCTTATGGAAGTTTCGGCATAAGCATCTGCTACGAAATGGTTTTCCCCGGACTGATAAGAAAGTTTTTTGCAAAGGGCGGCGACTTTATGGTCGCTATAACAAATGATGCCTGGTTTGGAAGTACGGCAGGACCTCACCAGCATTTCAGCATGGCTGTTTTCCGTGCTGTTGAGAACAGAAAACCTGTTATAAGAGCAGCCAATGCTGGAATCTCCGGTTTTATTGACAGCAATGGTCAGATACTTGCGACTTCACAACTTTTTAAACCAGCAGTTATGACTATGAATATAGCAACAGACAAAACAAATAGTTTTTATTCGAGGTTTGGTGATCTATTTTCTTACATTTTTATTGTAATTGCTATTTTATTAATAACAAACTCGTCGAAACGGAGGTAGTATGTTAATACCAGCAGAACTAAAAGAAGATCTTTCAAATCTTAAGGCAAAGATCGAAGCACTCAGAGGTTATCTTTGACATACCTAAACTTAAACAGGAAATTGAAGATATAAATAAAGCGCTTTCGGATTCCGCTTCATGGTCTTCGCTTCAGAAGATGAAGGAACTGCAAAAACGTAAGGCATATATAGAAATCCTTCTCAATCCTTTTGCAGCTGTAGCGGAAAAATTTTCTTACCTTGAAGAATCCATGAAAATATTGGAAGAGGAAGAGGGAGCTGTTTTTCTTGCTGAAATTAATCAGGAACTTCAGACTCTCAGAACAACAATAGAAGAACTCGAGATAAAGCATCTGCTTTCTGAGGAAATGGATCCTAATAATGCCATCCTTACGATCCATCCTGGAGCTGGGGGAACCGAGAGCCAGGATTGGGCGCAGATGTTGATGAGAATGTATCTTAGGTGGGCTGAAAAGCACGGAGTTAAGACTGAAATTACTGATCTGCAGCCTGGTGAAGAAGCAGGGATTAAGAGTGCAACGATCATGTTCACTGGCTCCTATGCTTATGGATTTTTGAAGGGAGAGGTCGGTGTTCACAGGCTTGTCAGAATATCTCCTTATGATGCCAATAAGAGGCGTCATACCTCTTTTGCCGCTGTGCTTGTATATCCAGAGATAGAGGATAATATTGATATAGAGATAAATGAGGACGACATCCGTATTGATACATTTCGTGCATCAGGCGCTGGAGGGCAGCATGTAAATAAAACTTCTTCTGCTGTAAGACTCACCCATATCCCAACTGGCATTGTTGTTACATGCCAGAATGAGCGGTCTCAACATAAGAATAAGGCTTCTGCATTTAAGATTCTTAGGTCAAGGCTATACGATATTTCCATTAAAGATAAGGAATCCAAAATTAAAGGCATCGTTGGAGATAAAAAAGACATAGCATGGGGCAGTCAGATAAGATCTTACGTTCTTAATCCATATTGTCTTATAAAAGACCATAGGATTGGGTTAGAAATAGGAAATGTCAGCGCTGTTTTGGACGGTGAAATTGATAGTTTCATAACAGGGTATCTTAAAAATAAAAAAAATAAGCCTTAGACTTATACTTCTTTCTATATAAATATACTTTAATAGTAGTAGAAGTAGAGTTTGTTAATAACTAAAAAAACATTTAATATCAAGAAGTTAAACCATATAAAGGTGTTGGTAGTATTATGAGGAAGTCTTAAGGAAATGTCGAGTTAAAACACTTTCCAAGAAACACACAAAATATTAACAAATGTACCGACAGCATCCTTGCTTATGTGCAAACGTATCGGATATAATATGGCACCAACCGTAGGGAAATACTAACACTTGTTAATAATTTGTTGATAAACACTAAATTGAAAATGAATATAGATGAACTTTGGGAAAAATGCCTCACTACAATCGAAGAAAAGGTTGGAAATAACCTTTTTGAACTGTGGTTTAAACCGATTAAGCCATTGCAGCTCTCTGATTTCCGAAAGGGCGACAAAGAACAGCTAATTACTGTAGAAGTTCCAAATAGATTTTTCAAAGAATGGATAGAGGATTCGTACCCAGTGTTGATCTCGGATGTTTTAGAAGGAATGCTTGGTAATCCCATAAATATAAAGTTAAAGATCGCAGAGAAAGAGAAAAACATTGAAATAAAACGGATGGAGGCAAAGCTTGAAAACAGGAAGACAAAGCTTGCTAGCAAGGGAATCTATCTTAATCCAAAATACACTTTTGAAAATTTTGTAAGCGGACAAAGTAATCAGTTCGCTCAAGCAGCAGCAAAAGCAGTTGCCGATGCGCCAGGAAAGGTATACAATCCGCTTTTCATCTATGGCGGTGTTGGCTTGGGAAAAACACACCTTATCAGTGCGATAGGAAACGATACTATAGATACAAAAAAAGATGTTAATGTCCTTTATGTACCAGCAGAACAATTTACAAATGAAGTTGTCTCGGCAGTAAGACATGGAAAAACAGAAGATTTGAAAAAAAAATACCGTAACCTTGATTTACTGCTGATCGATGATATCCAGTTTGTAGAAAATAAAGCAGCAACGCAGGAAGAACTTTTTTATACGATTAACACTCTTTATGAAAAACAGAAACAAATTGTGATATCCAGCGATAGACCCCCAAAGGATATCAAGAATATTACAGACAGGCTGCGTTCACGTTTCAGTATGGGTCTGATTGCGGATATACAGCCCCCTGAGTTTGAGACAAGGGTGGCAATAATATACAAAAAGAGCGCAATGGAGAGAATAAATCTGTCAGAAGAAGTTGTGCATTTTATAGCATCGAAAGTAAAAACAAACATTAGGGAGCTGGAAGGCAGCCTAATAAGATTAGGCGCACAGGCGGCGCTAACAGGAAGCCCAATAGATGTAGAAATGGCCAAAAGCACACTAAAAGATTTTATTCATTATGATGAAAGGCCTGTCAATATTGAACAGATACAAAAAACAATCTGCGAATATTTTGGACTGAAGATGCAGGATCTCAAGGCCAGAAAAAGAACAAAAGAGATAGCGCTTCCCAGACAGATTGCAATGTATCTATGCAAACAAATAACACAGGCGTCATTAAGCGACATCGGCAAGAGCATGGGCGGAAAAGATCATTCGACAGTTATATATGCCTGCAAACAGGTGGACGAAAAACGTACAAAAGACGATAACTTTAACAGGATGATTGAAACCCTGTTGCATAAAATAAAACCGTAAGGAGGCTTTATGAAGCTGAGCGTTTTAAAGGAGGAGCTGCAGGAGAAACTTTCTGATATTCAGAATATTGTTGAAAAAAGAAATACAATGCCGATATTAAGCCATTTTCTCCTGGATGCAGGAAAGAAGGGTTCTTACATTATTGCAACAGACCTTGAGACAGCCATAAAAGAGCCTATAGAGATAAAAGTAGAAAAAGAAGGAAGGCTATGCATCCCTGCCCGAAAAATGTTCGAAATCGTCCGTGAAGTGGACGGAGAAATAAAAATGGATTCAGAAGATGGCCAATGGATGAAAGTACAGGCAGGCATGAGCAAGTTTAAGCTTGCATGCCTTACCGCAGACGATTTTCCTGCATGGCCCGGCATGGAAAACAGCGAAGAGATGCAGATTGAGACAAAGGGCTTTACAGAAATGATAGAAAAGAGCATTTATGCTGCAGGAGAAAGCGATACAAGATATACATTGAACGGCATTCTTTTTCATGTGCGCGCAAAGCAGGCTGATATTACCGTAGTTGGCACTGACGGACATAGACTGGCATGTATTACAAAAAAGCTGAGCACTAATCTAAAAGAAGATAAAAAAGTAATTGTTCCAAGAAAGGCAGCATCAGAGGTAAGAAAATTTCTTGACAAAGATGTAGATAAACTTACAGTTGTCATAGGTTCAAGCCATATGATGTTTCAGATAGAAGGCCTGCAGCTTCTTACAAGACTGATAGAAGGAACATATCCCAATTATGAACAGGTAATTCCTTCTAATAACGAAAAAAAGGCAAAAATCAACAGAAGCGAGTTCATAAAAGCTCTGCGCAGAGTTTCTGTAATGAGCAGGGAAAAAAGCAATGCTGTAAAAGTGGATGTTGCTGATGGATTAATGGCAATATCTGCATCAAACCCTGACCTTGGAGAGGCAAAAGATGAGGTAAAGATTGATTATAAAGGAGAAGAGTTGTCGCTTGGATTTAATGCAAAATATCTTATAGATTCACTAACCGCAATGGCTGCAGAAAAAGTTGTATTTGAGCTTCAAGATCCTTTGAGCCCAACTCTGCTTAAAGAAGAAGGCAATGAAAATTACAGATGCGTAATAATGCCTATGAGGGTTTAGGGATATTTATAGTTCAATCTAAAGAGAGGAAAGAATGGCTAAGAAGGAAGAGATAAATCAGACAGAGAACGAAGATAACATACAGGAAAAAGAATCCTATTGCGCTGAAGATATAAAAATACTAAAGGGTCTTAGCGCCGTAAGAAAAAGACCTGCGATGTACATAGGCTCTACAGGTCCTGAAGGGCTGCATCATCTTGTATATGAAGTGGTTGATAACAGTGTGGACGAATCTCTGGCAGGTTTTTGCAGCAATATTGAGGTCATACTGCATCATGATGGCAGCTGCACAGTCATAGATGATGGAAGAGGCATACCAACAGATCCTCATCCAGGAGATCCTGAAAAGCGCACAGCAGCCGAGATTGCGTTAACAGAGCTGCATGCAGGCGGCAAATTCGAATCAAAGGCATACAAAATTTCCGGAGGACTTCATGGAGTAGGTGTCTCGGTTGTGAATGCGCTTTCAGAATGGCTCGATCTTGAAATAAAACAGAATGGGAAAGTATTCCAGCAACACTTTGACAGAGGCAAACCTTCTGCGCCGCTTGCAGTTGTTGGCAAGACAAAAAGCAGAGGCACAAAAATAACTTTCAAGCCTGATTTTGAGATATTTGAGACAACAGATTTCAGCTATGATATTCTTTCTCAGAGATTAAGAGAGCTGGCATTCCTTAACAATGGTTTAAAGATTTCCCTTCATGACGAGAGAACAGACAAAACACAGGAATTCCATTATAAGGGCGGCATTGTATCTTTTGTTGAGCATCTTAATAAAAACAAAACTTCTCTTCATCCAAAGCCTATTTATGTAAAAGGCGAAAAAGAGAATATAGTGGCGGAGGTTGCTCTTCAGTACAACGACGGATATGCAGAAAACATTTTCACATTTGCAAACAACATTAATACAAAAGAAGGCGGAACTCACCTTGTAGGATTTAAATCAGCGCTTACAAGAACAGCAAACAGCTATGCAGCATCTTCTGGAATTATGAAGAACGGGAAAGATGCAGCGCTTTCAGGGGAAGACATAAGAGAAGGTCTCACAGCAGTGATCAGCGTCAAACTCTCGAACCCGCAATTCGAAGGACAGACAAAGATGAAGCTTGGCAACAGCGAGGCAAAAGGCATAGTTGAGTCGATAGTAAATGATGTGCTGGGAACATATTTTGAAGAAAACCCTTCTGTTGCAAGAAAGATTATAGAGAAGGCAGTACAGGCTGCAAGAGCAAGAGAGGCTGCAAGGAAGGCAAGAGAACTCACAAGAAGAAAAGGCGCACTTGACGATAGCGGTCTTCCTGGAAAGCTTGCTGACTGTTCTGAGAAAGACTCTGCGCTTTCGGAGATTTTCATAGTGGAGGGTGATTCAGCAGGAGGTTCTGCCAAACAGGGAAGAGACAGACGCAATCAGGCAATACTGCCGCTAAGAGGTAAGATCCTAAATGTTGAAAAGGCAAGATTTGATAAGATGCTTGCTTCAGAAGAGATAAGGATTCTCATAACTGCGCTTGGAGCAGGGATAGGCACCGAGGATTTTGATATTGCAAAAGTACGCTATCATAAAATTGTACTAATGACAGATGCTGATGTTGACGGCGCGCACATAAGAACACTGCTTCTTACATTTTTCTACAGACAGATGCCGCAGATAATAGAACAGGGCTATCTGTACATTGCCCAGCCGCCGCTTTTCAAGGTTAAGAAAGGCAAAGTAGAAAAATATGTGCAAAACGAATCAGAAATGCAGAGAATGCTCTTTGAGCTTGCATCCGATGATCTTGAGATATCTATAAAAGATCAGCAGGTAAGAGGCAAGGCATTGCTGCCTTATCTGAAAAGGCTTTCAAAGTTTGAAAAATTAATGGAGTGGTTCGAACGAAGAAGGAAGAACCCCGAGATATTAAAATCGTTTTTAAAGGCTGGACTCAACAAAGACATACTGAAGAATAAAAAGAATTTTGAAAAAGCAATAGCCTCAATTAAAAAAGATATTCCTGAAGTTGCTGCAGGCGAGATTTATACGGATGAAGAGCATGATACTTATGCTGTTGAGATTACATACAACGCCAGCAAAATAATCATTGACGCAAATTTCCTCTCATCTCCTGAGTTTAAAGAGCTTGAAAATTTATACGGCATCATAGATGAACTTGGCGAATCTCCATATAAAGCCGTGACAAAGGAAGGCGTCAGGGAAATTGAAACAAGCTCAGCCCTGCTTGATTATGTTTACAGCGTAGCCAGAAAAGGGCTTTCAATCCAGCGTTACAAGGGTCTTGGCGAAATGAATCCTACGCAGCTGTGGGAAACAACAATGGACCCTGAAAAGAGGACGCTGCTTCAGGTGTCAGTGGAAGATACGGTTCAATCTGATGAGATATTCACGATATTAATGGGAGATCAGGTAGAGCCAAGAAAGGATTTTATTACAAAACACGCTCTTGAGGCAAGAAACATAGATATTTAAAAACAAGACCTTGCTCTCATGCTGTGAAAAGCTAACAGCTAAAGCAGCAGGATAAAAAACCATACTGCTATTTATGTTAGCTTTTTTTCTTGTCCAGAATATCGCGCACTTTCATTAGAAGCACATTCGGGGAAAAAGGTTTTGAGATATAAGAAAAATCTTTTTCTGAAAAGCCTGCCCTTTCTAAAACATCCATAGGATATCCGCTTATAAAAAGCGCTTCAATATCAGGTTTTAATTCCCTTGCTTTGTCATGGACTTCCTTGCCGTTTAATTTTGGCATTAATACATCAAGAATAAGGAGTTTAATATTTTCTTTATGTTTTTGAAATTTATGGATTGCATCTTCTCCGTCTTTTGCAGAGATGACGGTATAACCTGATTTCTCCAATATATCTTTAAAAATTGTCCGAAGGGTTTCTTCATCTTCAGCGAGTAGAATTGTTTCATTGCCGCCTTTTGGCGTATCTATAGCCGCTGGACTTTTTGTATCAAACGCGCTTTCTATTAAAGGTATATATATTCTGAAAGTAGTTCCAATACCAATTTCGCTGTATACATTTATAAAGCTTTTGTTCTGCTTGATTATGCCATAAACTATTGATAACCCTAGTCCTGTTCCCTTGCCAAGCTGTTTTGTAGTGAAGAAAGGTTCAAAAATTCTGTCCCTTGTGGTTTTATCCATTCCTGATCCATTATCTGAAATGGTCAAAAGAGCATATTCGCCAGGCACACCATATCCATGAGCAAGGATAAAATCAGCTCCAATAGTTGTAGCTGATGTTGATATTGAAAGAAGGCCTCCCTTCGGCAGCGCATCACGTGCATTAGTAGACAAATTCATTATTATCTGCTCAAGCTGTGTAGGATCAAACATAATTGTGAAAGCTTGGTCTGTGAGTTTGATGTTGATCTCAACATCTTCTCCGATTATTCTTTCAATAAGTCTCAGGACATTTTTTATCGAATCATTAAGATCCAATGGTTTTGTCTGCATAACCTGTTTCCTACTGAATGCAAGGAGATTTTTTGTCAGATTTGCTGCTCTTTCCGATGAAGTAAGTATCCTGCTAACATAGGTATGCAGCTGCTGATCAGCAGGATTTAGTTTTGCGAGCAATAAATTCCCATATCCCACAATTGCTGTGAGTATATTATTAAAATCATGTGCAACGCCTCCAGCAAACAGTCCAAGACTTTCCATTTTTTGCGCTTGGACAATTGTTTCTTCAAGTCTTCTTTTTTCTGTTATATCAATAAAGTATCCATCAAAACCTGCAAGATTATTGTCTTTGGTAAATTCAGGATATAATGACATCAATACGATGAACAATGCATTATTTTTGCCTATGATTCTTACCTCTACATTTTTGAATTCTCCTGCAGCTGCATTTTTAAGCTGTCCTAAACTTTGACCGCCTGCCAATAGTTCATGAAATTTTTTAGTTTCTCTGCAAAACTCGTCAAATTTCCTATTGCTCTCTATGATGATGCTATCTTTATTAAGCCTGAAAATTGCATGTTCTGTTCTTTCAAATAAATTGCTTATTTTACGCTCGGATTCTATAAGCTTATCTTCTCTTTCTTTTATAGCATGACTCATTTTATTAAACTCTATAGTGAGTTCTGCAATCTCTACGGATGACTTAATGTCTTTTATTTCCTGATACTTTCCTTCCCTGAGCTTTTTTACCGCCTTTAAAAGTGTCGTAAGCGGTTTGATCGCTATGGTCATCAAGATATAGGCAATGATACTGCTCAACAATGTAAATATAAGGGCAAGGATCATTCCTCTTACTACTATTTTGTTTTCGGCTTCTTTCATTGAGGATTTTGAGAAGCCAATTCTTATCCATCCTATATTTTCTCTGATTTTTTTGGGAACAGCTTCAAATATTTCAATATCTTCTCCGGTCCTGACTGTAAAAACAGGAGCATAGAAAATAAATAAATCCGGTCTTTCATGAAAAACCAATGGTTCGGATAAAGACAGCTGAGGCATAGACATATCAAATGCTGCTCCATAATGAATAAGCTGCTTAAACTTTTTATCATACAGAGAGATGAAATTTACATCAGGGGTCTCTGCAATTGATATTGCAGCGTTCTTAAGAAGATTATTATTCCCTGACACAATAGGCAGTTCACTCGTTCTTGTTGCAAGAGTTGTTACAGTTTCACCTCTTTTTATAATCTCTTGTTTGAGTATTTCTTTTTCACTATTTATAGAATTATACGTATATATAGACGAGACTATTATCAGAACAGGTATGATAAAAATTAAGGTTTTTGTTCTTAGTGTAAGTCTCATGGGTAAACTCCCTTGGCTTTATTCAGAAGTTCAGGAGATATTTGGATGCCCATTTTCTTTGCGGTATCCGTATTTATATACAGGTCAAAATTATTTGGTGGAGACGCAGAGATATTTCTAATGTCCATTCCATTAATAGCTTTTAGTGCCAATTCGCCCAACTGTCGGCCTACGCTTTCAGGTCTGAAAACCAGCGCCAGCAAAGAGCCTTGTTTTACATATTTTTCAGAAATTCCCAATAAAGGAATTTTTTTCCTGAAGGAAATTAAATAAACTTCCTGCAATGCTGTTTCTGTCAGCATTGCAGTGTTCGGCAGTATAAGAATCGCGTGTGAAGAATCAAGCTTTTTTGCAACAGCCACAAACTCAAATGAAGTTTTTACAACAGAAGGAATAACCAGATTGTTATTAGCATTGTTTAATGTTTTTATCAGTTCGCTGCTTCCTATCACTGCAATCTTTTCTATTGATGTAAAATGTTTTTCAACTATATCCACATACTTGTTAACAGGAGTAGCCATATAAACGCCTGTTATATTCGGCCTGTTAGTCGATGGAGGAGTTATTACAAGAGCATAAACAACGGCAATAGAGGAGGGAAGCTGCAGCGCTTCTTCAAGGGCATCTCTGCCCAATGCAATAACAACCTTGGCGTTTTCTCTTTCCGCAATGTTTTTTAAAACTCCCTTGGCATCATTAGGCGAATATATTTTCACAGGCGAATCAAGAATGTCTTTTATTTCAGAAACAATGATATTTACAGGTCTCAGCTGAGTATCGCCAAGAATTATTACTTCAGCAGATTCAGATAAAGATACAGAAACAAACAATACGCATGAACAAGCTATAATTAAACAGAGCTTGCTAAGACTGAGCGGAATTTTATTTGTAGTGTTTTTTAAGCGTTTCGATGCGTCCATGAATGGGCGGTATTTCCTTTTCATCTATAATTACATCAAGCACTGTAGGCTTTTTCGATGAAATTATGTCATCAATAAGTTCTTTATTTAGTTCGCAGGGTTTTTCTATTCTCATTCCTCTTGCGCCAAGCCCTTCAGCTATTTTTGCAAAGTCTACACGCTTAAATCTTGACGGGATGCCTTCGTTACAGGAAAGAAGTTTCCACCCATAATGAACCGTACCGAGCATTGCATTATTCATAACAACCCATATTACAGGGATATCATAATTAACAGCAGTGGCTATTTCCATCCCGTTCATCTGGAATGCACCGTCGCCAGCGATCGAAATAACGGGCTTGTCAGGAGCTGCCAATTTGCCGCCTATTGCAGCGGCTGTGGCATAACCCATTGAACCAAACCCAAGTGAAACGTAAAAAGAATATGGTATCTTTATTTTCATGTGATGTATTGCCCATGTCATTGCATTGCCTATCTCGACAAAATATATGGAGTCTTCAGGGAAAAAACGCACAATATCCTCAATAAGTTCCTGAGGTTTATAAATATCGCTATTATTTTCTTTCAGCCATTCATTTTCTTTAAGTAATTCTTTCAATTCCGCTATTTGTTTTTGCTTTGAACGTCCGTTATGTCCCAAGCTGCCGTTCAAATTTCTTTTAAGCTCATATATTAGTTCTCTCAAAACAATTTTTGCATCTCCCGGGATCCCAACTGTTACCTCGTAATTTTTCCCTATCTCATCAGGATCTATATCTATTTGTATAATCTCTTTATGTGAGCACAACTCCTCATTCCAGCCCAATGTAGCTTCTTCATTAAAGCTCGTGCCCACAGCAATCATTAAATCTACATTTTCGGTCATGTATTCCTTTGCAACAGGAGAGCCTGCCAAGCCAAAAACTCCGAGTGAAAGCGGATGATGTTCATTGAAAATTCCCTTTCCTTTGGGTGTTGTCGCTACAGGAATGTCCATAAGTTCTGCGATCTCCAGAAGCTCTTGATGAGCTTTTGAAAGAGTTGTTCCCCATCCTGCAATTATCGCAGGATTTTTTGATTTAAGAAGAAGTTGTGCCGCACTCTTTACGCCGTCCCTGTCAAACACCATTGTTTTGTTAATATTGTTTATATGCTCATATTTTTCTTCTATCTCATGTTTCATTATGTCGCTTGGCATATTAAGGTGAACAGGGCCGGGTCTTCCGCTCAATGCTGACCTTAATGCTCTTGATACCATATCATTCGCTTTTTTATCACACAAAAGCACATCGCTGTATTTAGTTATTTTTCTAAACATATCCACTACGCATAAACTTTCATTTTCAAATTCCTGAGTTGCTCCCTTTCCAAATACAGTGGTTGCTACCTGTCCTGTAAGAACTACCAATGGAATAGAGTCGGCATACGCAGAAGCAACGCCAGTCATGAGATTCGTAGCTCCGGGACCTGATGTTCCAAAACATACTCCTACATTACCGCTTACACGCGCATAGCCGTCGGCAATAAAAGCCGCGCCTTGTTCATGTTTTGTAACAATTACATTCATCGCGCTTTTATATAACGCATTATTAAGACCTACCAAAGCCCCGCCCGGAACACCAAAAATATATTCTACTCCGTGATTTTCGAGACACTTAATTATAAGTTCCGCAGAAGTCATAATAACAAGCTCGGTAAAAGTTATAAAATATTAAGTGTTTCTTCAAGAATCAAAAAATTTATATTTATTCATCTAAACACTCTGAATGAATGACCAATATATTCTATGTCATCGCATGATAATGGAAGAAATTCTCCGGGTGGTCTCTCATAAGCTTCTGCGATATTTGCAACTCTTCCTATGATTGGTAAAAAAGTAATGAATAACATTATTTGAACAGGATTAAATCCCAAATCTAAAAGAATAGCAGATGCTAATCCGCCATAATTTAAATATATTTGCGAATTTTTATTTTTTTGAAGAAGATGTTCTATTTCAAAAGCCAACTTTAGATATTTACCTCTATGGAAATTACATTTTCTTGAGACTTTTAAGAGAGATGAATTTCTCTCATCCTTTCCTCTTGCAAACATTCTTCCAAAACCGCTAATAATTTCTCTATTATTGAGTTTTGATTTTATAATATTCTCCAGGTTTGCTTTTTTTTTTATTTCAGTTAAAGTAGCTTCAAAAAATTTTGAAGCATCATAAAAAGCTCCAGTTGCAAAAAATTCAGATTCATCAGTCAAAATTCCTGCTGCCATACATGCTGCAGGAGAAGTCTTCACAGTTGCGCCAAGACGCGCAACCCTGTTAAACCAGAATCTTGGATCAGCAAGCGCAGTATTAATAAACATTGCATTTAATAATCTGTCTTCTTTTTTGTTTGGAAGTCTGCCTGTTATTGCAAGAACCCATCCCTGAATAAAGGTTATCTTTCCTGTCATCTCTTTTATCATCGGGTATCCTCTTAAGAGCATCTCGCTCCTGAAACCTGATGCCAGTCCGCCTACTTCTGTTATTATTTTCTTTCTTCGGCCTTGCCATGTTTTGAGGTCTGTTTTATTCTTGGCATTTTGAGGATAGAGCTTGTCTTCCCATATCTTAAACATGATCAATACACTCTCTGGTCTTTCTTAAGGGTTTTTTTTACAGGATTTTTATATTCAGGAGGATCATAAAAAGGATATTCGTTCCAGTTTTTCTGCCGTTGTTCTATGAGATGGGCTAACAATCCCGGAGCAGAAGCAATCAGGAATATCCCGTGCCCTTCTTGAGGAGAAAATCCCAGATCCAGAAATACTGCGCTTACAACTCCCTGCAGAGTGAGCCGGATTTTTTTGTTTTTTGCCAGAAGTGGTTCAAGCTTAATGGCAAGGATTAGATGCTTGCCTGTAGAATGATCTTTTTTTATCAATTGGATCAGTCTCTTTGCCCTTGCATCCTGCTTTGTATAATAAAGTCCGTAACCCGGGAAATCAGGATGTTTTTTCCCCAGTATTTTATATAAGTTTTTAAGATTGGTTTTCTTAAGTATATCCAGTCCTTCGGATAACATTTCCATTGCTTTTTCTACATGCAGAGCTCCATTATATCTTCCCTGCAGAACTGCAAGACCTGTGAGCAGAGCATTCCCAACAGTGGTCTTAGTTACTCCAGATGTCATTGCAGCCTGAGTTGACCAGTCTCTGGGCCCGGGATTGATTATGCTGGTCATAACAAGATCTAGAACAGCAGACTGTTTTTTTGAAGGAAGCTCTCCTTTTAACAGCAGAAAAAACAGTTCAGTCCATGAAAGCTTGCCAAGAAGGTCATTATAAAAATCATAACCATGGCATAGGCTTTTCTTGCTGTAAAAGCGATCGATCTTGTCTGCCGGGATGTCAAACCATATTCTCGTCTTTATCTTTTCTGCAACAAGCCTGCTTGTTTTTTGTTTGTTCATCAGAATTTATATTGGAGATCAAATATGAATGATCTGTGATTAGTTGGATAATCATACTGGACTTTAACAGGGTATGGGCTTGGGTCCTTATATTCTTTATCGAAAATATTATACACAGAACCTCGTATCTCAAAATCTTTGTATAATCTTTTTAATATCATCGTTAGATCAACAGTATAAGTCGAAGGCAGGGGATATCTGGTGTCTCCTGCTGCCCTTGATCTTTCTCCGACCCAGTTAAGATTCAGGTTTGTATTGAGATGTTGCAGTATAAGAAAATTTATGCCTGCATTAGCCCTGTGAGAAGGAACAGCAAGAAGTTTTTTCCCTGTGTCAGCATCTATTGGATGCTGATAAGTATAATTTAGATAACCATAAATGTTTTTGCTGTAGTTATATATTAACTCAGTTTCTACTCCGTCAACCTTTGCCTTATTTTTGTTTATGTATGGAGCAGGATCTGCAGGTGAAGGTTTTTCCCCTAGGACTATTAGGTCTTTTATTTCATTATGGAAGTAATTGATTCGTGATGTGAATTTTTGCAGAAAGCGGTATTCTATTCCAACTTCGTATGTTTTTATTTTTTCAGGCTTGAGATCCGGATTGCCTCCTTCAACAGGATTATTTATCGAATAAAGTTCTGTAAAAGTCGGAGTCCTGAAAGCAGTTCCATAAAGAAGTTTTAATGAAAGGTCTTCTGCGAATTCCCAGACAAAACCAAGGCGCGGATTAATGGTGTCTCCGAAATCAGAATAATTGTCATAGCGAATTCCTGCTGTAAAAGATATGCTGTTAGAAATTTTCCATATATCCTGAAGATATAATGCTAATATTGTTCTGTCAACATTCTTATTCCAGTTGCCCCACGAGGTGATATCCTGAAAAGAGCCTAAGGGAGCATAAGTGTTAGGATTAAAATTAGTAAAATGTTTTGTTCCAAACTGTTCCGCGTATTCTGCTACTGTTCCAACAGTCAGAGTATGATTTTTTATTGTATAATCACCTGTTAATTCTACGCCCGTAGTCCTGTTTTTTGTGCTTGGACTCCCAAGAAGTCCATCAGGAAATAGTCCTGCATAACCTTCAGGAAATATTTCCCAGTAAAAATTCATATTAATTTGATTAACATAAGCTCTTGCTGTTATGTCTAGATTGCTATTTGCTTTTATCAGATAGCTGAGGTCAATAAAAAACTGCTTAAATTCCTGATAACTCTCATCATTAAGAGCATAAGCTACTCCCGTAAAAGAACCTTTCTTTTTTTCTATTAATCTGCCTTTTATACTTAAGTCGCCGTAAGACATATTGATACCTGTATCATATCTTCTATTCCATTCACTGGTATAACCGGGAGCCATAGAAGCATGTGTGCCGTGGGCAATATCATTTAATGTTTGGGCATCGCTTTCAATAAAAGATTTCGCTCCTTTTGTAGAAAAATAATCAAAAACACCTGCAATCTTTAAGTTGTCGCCGTCATAGCCTGACTGGAGATTGTAATGCTGCGTTCCATAACTTCCTCCTCCTGCTGTGATCTCTGCTTTTTTAATGTCAGAAGCTGTTTTTGTTACTATATTGATCACAGCGATGAAAGCATTGGCTCCATATAATGC
Organism: Nitrospiraceae bacterium; assembly: GCA_021373015.1. NCBI lineage: Bacteria > Pseudomonadati > Nitrospirota > Nitrospiria > Nitrospirales > Nitrospiraceae > Nitrospiraceae bacterium. The sequence continues at coordinate 83,608 of JAJFTJ010000014.1, read as the reverse complement.
AGAGCCAGGACCCCTTATAACTTCAACCCTTTTAATATTTTCTACTGAAATATCAGTAGCAGTATACATAGCTTCGCCAAGAACAAGATTGTTCATTCTCATCCCGTCTATCATGATAAGAACCTTTTCTGAATTTCTTGTTTTTATCCCACGTACTTCTATGGAATTCATAGTTGGCTGATCTGCGATTCCTACACCTATTCCTGGTATTCTTTTTAAGATATCGAGCAAATTTCTTGCGCCCATATTGCGTATTTCTTCTGCTGTGATGACTGTTGCGATGGCAGGGGCTTTTCTTAATGGAGTAGGTTTTTTAGTTGCGATTATAAGGTCTTTTTCTTCGTAGAAGAGAAGGAGTTCTTCTTTTGTAGTAGCATTCTGCGCAAGGTCTATCTTGCTGTTTTTGTTTTCTGCATTTACATCATCTGCATAATTTAAGGCTGAGACTAAAAGTGAGACAAAGACTAATGACAGCATCCATTTTTTTTCTGCCATCCATTCTCCTGAAAATATTTTTTAAAGATTATGTTTAAACAATATCATGAAATCCTTCATGCGTCAACAAAATGCGAATTTTTTTTTTAAAAATTTTTAAAAAGCGCCTCTGTCGAGAGTTCTGTATTGTATTGCTTCTGATACATGCTGAGGCTGGATCATTTCAGACAACTCAAGATCAGCTATCGTTCTTGATACCTTGAGAATTCTGGTATAGGCTCTTGCAGAGAGTCCGAGTTTCTGCATAGCTGCTTCGAGCAGAGACTGCGCATCGGAAGTTAATCTGCAGTATTTTTTAATATGTCTTGTCTTCATCTGACCGTTAGAATAAATCTTGTCGGCTTTGAATCTCTCAAGCTGAATGTTTCTTGCTTTGATTACGCGTTCTCTTATGCTCTCTGATCTTTCTCCAGAATGCTCTGTTGAGAGTTCTTTGTAAGGAACAGCAGGAACCTCTATATGAATATCTATCCTGTCGAGCAAAGGACCTGAGACTTTTGTTCTGTAACGGTGGATCTGTCCTGTTGTGCATGTGCACTGATGCCGTGAATCCCCTAAATATCCGCAGGGACATGGGTTCATTGCGGCAACGAGCATAAAATTAGCGGGATAAGTTATGGATGCAACAGCGCGCGATACAGTGACATCACCGTTTTCCAGAGGCTGTCTTAAGACCTCAAGAACATTTCTCTTGAATTCGGGAAGTTCATCGAGGAACAAAACACCGTGATGCGCCAGACTTACTTCGCCGGGCTTGGGGATCTGTCCGCCGCCGATTAACGCAACATCAGAGATGGTGTGATGAGGAGAGCGGAAAGTTCTGACTGCAAGCAAGGGCTGGCCTGGTTTCAGAAGTCCTGCAACGCTGTATATTTTTGTTGTCTCTAGCGCTTCGTCAAATGTCATATCAGGAAGTATTGTCGGAAGTCTTTTTGAGAGCATTGTTTTTCCGGAACCCGGCGGACCTATCATCAGCACATTATGACCTCCGGACGCCGAGATCTCCAGAGCCCTTTTTGCGTGTTCCTGTCCTTTTACATCAGAAAAATCATCTTCATAAAGAGAATTTTCTTTTACTGCTCTATCGAGGTCTATGAGATATGAATTCTGCTTGGTGCTATCTCTCATAAATTCTATTACCTCGGGCAGGCTCTTGATCCCAAAAACAGAAATGTTTTTTACAACTGCGGCTTCGGGAGCGTTTTCCTCCGGAAGTATCAGGCCTTTTAATCCAAGCGTCTTTGCGGCAACAGCCATCGGGAGGGCTCCGCGCACAGGTTTTATTCTTCCGTCAAGAGAAAGTTCGCCTGTGAACATATAGCCGTTGATTAAACCCGGATCAACGACTCCTTCTGCTGTTATTATTCCTATTGCTATTGGAAGATCAAATGACGAGCCTTCTTTTTTAATATCCGCTGGCGCCAGATTTACGGTTATCTGTTTCAGCGGAAAATTGAATCCGATATTTTTTAATGCAGCCCTTACCCTATCGCGGCTTTCTTTTACTGCGGCGTCAGGAAGACCCACCATCGAGAAATGAGGAAGGCCTCTTGATGTTATGTCAACTTCTACATCGACAGGATACGCATTGATTCCCACAACTGCAGAGCTTAGTATCTTAGAGAGCATGGATAGATTATATTTTGAAAAAGACTGAATTGCAAGAAAATGAAAAGGAGAACAGCAGACAAACTGTTCCCCCTTGATTTATCTATCAGTAATTATTTTACAGATAAAGTCAGATATATTGCTGAACCTTCTCTGTAAATACGAAGCAGTATGTCCTGATTACCTTTAATCTTCGAAACAATTGTCTCATATTCTTTCATGTTTGTTACTCTCTTTTTGTTTATCTCAAGAATAACGTCGCCTCTTCCAAGTATTCCTTCAGAAATACTGTCATCTGCAAAGTCAACAATCACAACTCCACGCACTTTTCCCGGTATCTCCAGCTGTTGTCTTATCTCAGATGTAAGGTTCTGGACAATAACACCTTTAAGCAGGTTATCAAACTTGCCTGCAATTTTTTGTTCTGCTGGAAGTTCGCCGATTGTAATTGAAATAGTTTGAGTATTTCCATTTCTCAGAATCTTGAGCTTTACCTCTTTATTTGGAGGTGTTGCTGCAACCAGATTCCTGAGATTTACAGGATCAGTTATCTGCTTGCCGTCATATTCTATAATAACATCTCCATTCTGCAGTCCTGCTTTTTCAGCAGGGCTGTCTTCTGTTATACCGCCAACAAGCGCGCCTTTGTCGTCCTTAAGATTGAATTGTTTAGCGAGTTCAGGGGTTATCGGCTGGATGCTTACACCAAGCCATCCTCTTGTAACCTTTCCTGATTTAATCAGTGTCTCCATCACATTTTTTGCCATGTTGATAGGGATCGCAAACCCAATTCCCTGATAACCGCCTGATGTGCTGAATATTGCTGTATTGATTCCAATGAGTTCGCCTCTGATATTTACAAGCGCACCGCCTGAATTACCGGGATTAATGGCTGCATCTGTCTGAATGAAATCCTCGTAATCTGTAATTCCGACATTTGCCCTTCCTGTGGCGCTGATTATTCCGGAGGTGACAGTCTGGTTAAGACCAAATGGGTTTCCTATTGCTATAACAGTCTGCCCCACTTTTAATTTTTCAGAGTCGCCAAGTTTGAGCACAGGAAGATTATTGGCATCTATTTTTACAACGGCAATATCTGTTTTGGGATCTGCGCCTATAATCTTGCCCTTAAATTCTCTTTTGTCAGAAAGTCTTACCTTTATCTCATCAGCGCCCTGAACAACATGACTGTTTGTGAGTATATAGCCGTTTTTATCGACTATGACTCCGGAGCCGAGTCCGAATTCTTTTCGTTCCTTTGGTTTATTGGGCGCTCCGAATTCATCTCCAAAAAATCTTTTCAAAAATGGATCATCAAAGGGAAATGCAAGCTGTCTTTGTTTTATTGTTTTAGATGAAGAGATATTTACTACAGCTGGTTTTACCGCGGATGCGATCTCTGACATAGCCTGATCGATTTTTGACAACAAATCAATCGTATCTTTCGATATCATCTGTTCATCAGTATGAGCTGTTGAAAGCAGATTGAAGTTTGACGAGATCCCTATGCCGATTATGATTCCAACGGAAATGAAAATAGTGGAAATAATAAGCGTCTTTTTTCTCAGTTTCATAGATTACCTCCCAGATAAGATAATTCTATTTATGCAGACTCTGCCTGCTTTTCATAGATGAGAATAGGCTTCTCTTTTTTTGTTATAGTCTCTTCATTTATAAGACATTCTCTTATGGTTTTCTGTGAAGGAATTTCGTACATAACATCAAGCATTGTCTCTTCAAGAATTGCCCTGAGACCGCGAGCGCCTGATTTTCTGTGCATTGCTTTTTGCGCAATTGCCTTAAGAGCTCCATCTGTAAAACGAAGCCTTACATTATCGAATGAAAGCAGTTTCTGATACTGTTTTATCAGAGAGTTCTTAGGTTCTGTGAGAATCTTTATTAATGTTGGTTCATCAAGCACATCAAGAGTTGCAACAACAGGAAGCCTTCCTACAAATTCAGGTATCAAACCATATTTTATAAGGTCTTGAGGTTCAATATGGCTCAATGCATCATCAGATTTTTTAATTTTACTTGTTGTGAGTGATGCGCCGAACCCAACGGTTTTCTTGCCAAGTCTTTGCTTGATGATATCATCCAGACCTATGAATGCACCACCGCATATGAAAAGTATGTTTGTTGTGTTTACCTGGATAAATTCCTGCTGAGGATGTTTTCTTCCGCCCTGCGGAGGGATATTCGCAGTTGTGCCTTCTGTTATTTTAAGCAGAGCCTGCTGGACTCCCTCGCCGGATACATCCCTTGTTATCGAGGGATTTTCTGATTTTCTGCTTATCTTGTCGATCTCATCTATATAGACGATTCCCCTCTGTGCCTTTTCAATATCATAGTTTGCCGCCTGAATAAGCTTGAGAATTATATTCTCGACATCTTCTCCAACATAGCCGGCCTCTGTCAGAGTTGTTGCATCTGCGATCGTAAAAGGCACATCCAGAAGTTTCGCAAGTGTCTGCGCAAGAAGTGTTTTTCCTGTTCCTGTCGATCCTATGAGGAGTATATTGGATTTCTGAAGCTCGACATCTGATTTTTGATTAGAATAGATTCTCTTATAATGATTATGCACTGCAACAGAGAGAATTTTTTTTGCCTTTTCCTGTCCTATGACATAATCATCGAGAAAATGATAAATCTCTTTTGGCGTCGGCAGTTTTGGCATTGCTGAACCGTCTGGAACAAAAGCAAGCTCATCAGCCATTATTTCATTACAAAGCTCTACGCATTCATTACATATATAAACAGCAGGACCTGCAATGAGTTTTTTAACCTCTTTTTGCTCCTTGCCGCAGAATGAACATCTTAGAGCAGTTTCTTCTTTTTTTACCATCAATCCTCCGAATTTATAGATAGTTGGGAAGTTAAAAGTTAAGTTTCTAAAAGATAAAAATATTTAATTTATTTTTCATCTTCTAACTTAGAACTTCTCATTTGTTCTTAATAGTGTATATTACCTCATCAACAATACCGTATTCTTTTGCTTCATCTCCCGACATGAAAAAGTCTCTGTCAGTGTCTGTCTGTATTTTTTCCAATGGCTGTTCAGTATGCTTTGCGAGTATCTTATTCAGATTTTCTTTTATCTTGAGTATCTCCCTTGCGTGGATTTCAATGTCGGTTGCCTGTCCATGAAAACCGCCCATAGGCTGATGGATCATTACCCTTGAATGGGGAAGTGCAAATCTTTTGCCTTTTGTTCCAGCAGCCAGAAGCAGCGCACCCATACTTGCTGCCTGTCCTATGCAATAAGTCGCAATATCAGACTTCACATATTGCATTGTGTCATATATCGCAAGACCTGAGGAGACAGCGCCTCCTGGTGAATTTATATATATGTGTATATCTTTCTCCGGATCTTCTGACTGAAGGAAAAGAAGCTGTGCTATTACTGTATTGGCAACGATATCATCAATAGCTGTTCCTAAAAATATTATCCTGTCTTTCAGAAGCCTTGAATAAATATCATAGGCACGCTCTGATCTTCCTGTTTGTTCTATGACTATTGGTACCAGCACGTTAATCTCCTCTCTCTATAATAGCATTGGAAAGCACAAGGTCTAACACTTTCTGTCTGTACAGGGCGTTTCTTAGCCCCTCAATAGATCCCTCGCGATTTAGATATGTCCTGATAAGGTCATCAGGAGACATTGAGAGTTTCTCAGACATTTCTATTATTTGATTTTTCATTTCCTCTTCTGTAACATCAATATTTTCTTCGTCTCCAATTGTGGAAATAAGCATGAGCGCTTTAGCGTTTTTTGTGGCGATCGGCTTCAATTCTTCTTCAAGTTCCAGCTCATCTTTACTGTTTGTTTCTTCAGAAAACTTTTTTTCATGAGCCAGCGCATTTAGTTCTCTCCGCAATACTATCTCAGGGACCTCGAAATCATGAGACTCGACAAGTTTTGATAATAATTCGTTTTTTTGTATTATTTTAGTGTTATCTTTTTTTGCCAGCTCCAGCTGTTTTTTCAGCGCTTCACGGAGAGAAGAAAGGCTGTCATAGCCTGTATCTTTGGCAAAATCTTCATCTATTTTTGGCAGAATTTTTTTCTTTACGGTCTTGATAGTGTTTTTTGCTTGTACTTTTTTCCCGGCGAGCTCTTTCATGTGAAAATTAGCCGGCATAGTTACATCAACCTCTAATGTATCTCCTGCATTTTTCCCCTTGAGGCTTTCAGATATTTCTTTTATCAGACCTTTATGACCAGCCTGTACTGTCTGATCTTTTGCTGCTATTTTTTCATTTTCACTTTCTCCGTAGACGATCTCATAATCCAGCGTTACAAGATCTCCATCTTCGACAGCCTTGTCTGTAGGTTCATAAACAGCTCGTGTATCCTGAAGATGTTTTAATGCCGCATCTATATCTGATTCAGCTACATCTGAAGGAGTATCTTTTATTTTCAGTCCTTTGTAATTCAGATCAGCGATCTTAGGTCTGATCTCAACGGTGAGAGAGAAAAAAAGAGGATTATTCCTCTTAAAGTCAATAGCGCCATCAAAGGCGGGCTGTGAAACCGGCATGATGCCAGCTTCTTTCAATGACTTTTGATAGAATTCAGGAACTATTTTCTCTAAAGCTTCATCTTCAGCTTTTTTGCCGTAATACTTTTCGACAATGTTGAGCGGAGCCTTTCCAGGCCTGAACCCAGATATCGTTGCCTTCTGTTTAAAATTCTCTAAGCAGCCTTTAATTTTTTCTTCGATAGCATCAATTGGAATCTCTATCGTAAGCCTTTTCTTAGTCGGGCTTATATCTTCTACTGATTTTAACAAGAAAACCTCCTAATAGTTAATTCTGGTAAGTGTTTTACTCTAAAATAATATAGAAACTTTGTCAATTTAAGGTAGAATGTATGTACTTCGTGAAAAATCAAATGGTAAATGAATTTTTGAAAATATTTGAAGATCTTATGAAAAAATAACCTCCAATGAATCTCTATCTTATAGACGGTAATTCATATGTGTACAGGGCTTTTTTTGCAATAAGAGGGCTCACGAATTCAAAGGGCTTTCCAACGAATGCTATATATGGTTTTACAAACACACTGCTAAAGATAATACGCGAAAAAAAACCTGATGCGGTTGTTATCTCTTTTGACTCTGCTGCTCCAACTGAAAGGCACAAAATTTTTGAGGATTACAAGGCGCACAGACCTGAGACACCCAATGAGCTTGTACAGCAGAAACCTTACATAAGAGAGATAGTAAGGGCGTTCAATATCCCCATATTTGAGGTCCCGGGATATGAGGCGGATGATCTTTTAGGCACAATTGCAAAAAAGACAGCTGAACAAGGAATGGAAGTATTTATTGTAAGCGGCGACAAGGACATGCATCAGCTGGTTGATGACAGGATAAGGATATATGATCCTGTGAAAGACAGAATTCTGGATAAAGAATATGTAATGGAGAAGTTTGGGGTTCCTCCGGAAGTGGTTCCTGATGTTATGGCTTTAACAGGAGATGTATCTGACAATATTCCAGGCATAAAAGGAATTGGCGAAAAAACAGCAAAAGAACTATTTACAGATTTTAAAAGCCTGGAAGATCTTCTTAGTAATACAGAAAAAATTAAAAAAGACAGATTGAGAAAACTTGTTGAAGAAAATGCAGATATTGCAAGGCTCAGTCAGAAACTGGCAACAATAGACAAAGATGTTCCTGTTGATTTTGATGTTAATGAATTCAGCTTAAAAGAGCCTGACTGGAGTAAACTTTTTGTTTTGTTTAAGGAGTTTGAGTTCAGCTCTCTTTTGAAGCTCGTACCATCGGTTTCAACATCAGATAAGAATTATGAAACTTTACTTTCGACCGAAAAGCTGAATGAGATTATATCTGAAATTCAGAGAACACAAGAAGAGTTTGCATTTGATGTAGAGGCAACCGGAACAAGTCCAATGAAGGACACTTTAATTGGATTTTCAGTAAGCAATTCAAAAGAAACAGGATACTATATTCCTCTAAGGCATTCATATCCAGATGCTCCGAAACAGATAGATGCCAAGACTGCACTCGGTAAATTCGCTGTCCTTTTTGAGAACACGGATATTCCAAAGATAGGACACAATCTAAAATATGACATGATGATGTTAAAACAAGAAGGCATAAATACTCATGGCGCTCTTTACGATACAATGATAGCGTCATATCTTCTTAATCCAAACAAATCAAATCATAGCCTTAATGATGTTTCTTTCGAGAATCTTTCACGCAGGAAAAAGACTTTTAAAGAGGTTTTAGCAAAGAGAAACTCATTTGCAGAGGTTCCAATTGAAGAGGCAACAGCGTATTCAGCAGATGATTCAGTCCTTGCATATGAACTGAAAAATGTATTGTTCACTAAACTAAAAGAAGAAGGATTGGAGAATATTTACTTTGACATAGAAATGCCTCTTATATATGTGCTTGCTGATATGGAAGAAAGAGGCATAAAAGTTGACATTGATAAGCTAAGCGGCATATCCAAGGAACTGGAAAAAGAACTTGATTCTATCCAGAAAAGAATTTATTTTCTTGCCGGAGAGGAATTCAATATAAACTCGCCAAAACAGCTTGCAAAGGTTTTATTCGAAGGAATGGGGCTTAAGACAGGGAAGAAGACAAAGACGGGGTTTTCAACAGAGGTATCAGTTCTTGAAGAACTGGCTCAAACTCATGAGCTCCCCGGCGAGATACTCAGCTGGAGAAGTTTGACAAAATTAAAAACAACCTATGTTGATGCGCTTCCTGAACTTATAAACAATAAGACAGGCAGGATTCATACGTCTTTTAACCAGACTACTGCAGCAACAGGAAGACTCTCAACAAGCGATCCTAATCTTCAAAGCATTCCCATAAAAGGCGAGTGGGGAAAAAGGATCAGGCAGACATTCATTCCGGAAAAAGGATGTGTCTTGATATCAGCGGATTATTCACAGATAGAACTCAGAATATTAGCCCATCTTTCCCATGACAAAACCCTTATAGATGCCTTTGACAAAGGGATTGATGTTCATTCAAGGACAGCAGCAGAGATTTTCGGTGTTTCGGTGGATTCTGTTACTGATGTTATGAGACGGACTGCAAAGACAGTAAATTTTGGGGTTATATACGGGATCTCGCCTTTTGGCTTGTCAGAAGCGCTTTCCATACCAAGAGAAGAGGCTAAAAAATACATAGAAAAATACTTTGAAAAACATAAGGGCGTTAAAAAATATATAGAATCAGCTCTGATAGAAGTAAGAAAAAAAGGCTATACAAAAACATTTGCAGGCAGAAAAAGGCCTATCCCTGAATTGAAAAATTCAAATACTAACATACGCTCTCAGGGGGAAAGGTTTGCAATAAACTCGCCGATACAGGGCGCTGCTGCGGACATAATAAAAAGCGCAATGATAAATATCTGGAAACACTTGAAACAAGAGAAGTTTAGTACTAAAATTATACTTCAGGTACATGATGAGCTGTTACTTGAAGGACCGGAGTCGGAAGCAGAGGTAATGAAAAGTATTATCAAAGACAAGATGGAAGGCGTTGTTAAACTTGTTGTTCCCCTAAAAGTCGAGATAGGTTCAGGCAGAAACTGGTCGGAAGCGCACTAAACTCTTCCATGATATTATTAGTAGATTTTTTTAAAATCTGATACGATATGTTTAGTAAGGAGTGTGATATCATGAAAAAATCAAAGTCAGGGGTAAAGAAGACTACTAAGGCTGGTTCAAAAAAGAAATCATCCAAAAATGCAGTTAAGAAAAAAACAGTCGCCTCGAAGAAAAAACCGACTAAAAAAATAGCCAAAAAAGTCTTAACTAAACCTAAAACAAAACAAGAGAAGAAAACCAGAACTGTTGTTGCAAAAAAAGCAGTCACGCCAATATCAGAAGATAATAAAATCGTTTTAATGACTGTTGACCCGTGGAAACTCTTTGCTTACTGGGAACTCAAGCAGGAGATGCTCTTAAAGACAAAAGGCGTTTTTGTATTAAGAGTCTATGATATTACAGGAGTTAAATTCGACGGCAGGAATGCCAACATTGTATTTGATATTGCAATACATGAAAGAATAGGCAACAGCTATATAGGAGTTGGTCCCGGCAGGGCATTCATAGTTGATTTAGGTGTAATTTTACACGGTGGAGGTTTTTTAACAGCAGCAAGATCAAATAAGGCAACAACTCCTCCATTGAGTGTGAGTCCTGAAGAGATGGCAATCTTCTCGGTGGGATATTTTTAATGAGTTAAAATAAAAATTATAAACTCTTTTTTAATAAATCAAAAAATCTAAATTATGCTAGAGACCCTTTTTAATCCAAAGGCTATCGCTGTTATTGGAGCATCAAGGGATCCCCAAAAAGTTGGTCATGCTGTCCTTAAGAATCTTATAAGGTTTAACTACGCAGGAAGAATATTTCCTATAAATCCTTCTGCTGGAGAAATTGAGGGTATAAAAACATTTCCAAGTGTCTCTGCAATCCGGGAAAAGATTGACCTTGCGGTCGTAACTGTTCCTAGCCATTCAGTGCCTGATGTATTAAAAGATTGTGCAAAGGCCGATATAAACACAGTTGTTATTATCAGTTCAGGCTTCAAAGAGTCAGGAACTGAGGGAATGAAGCTTGAAAAGAAAATAAAAGAAATCAGCGCAGAACACGGGATACGAATGCTAGGTCCTAACTGCCTTGGTGTTATTAACACATTAAATAATATGAATGCTACGTTTTCAGCTGGGATGCTTCCAAGTGGACGGATCGCATTTTTCTCTCAGTCAGGTGCGCTTGGGATTGCAATACTTGACTGGGCGATCGGTAATAAAATCGGGTTTTCAAAGTTTATAAGTCTGGGCAACAAAACAGATCTAAATGAGACTGATTTCATCGAGTATTTTGTTAACGATTCTGAAACAGATGTCATTCTCGGATATATTGAGGATGTTATAGACGGGAAAAAATTTCTGGATACTGCAAAAAGAGCAGCAAAGGTAAAACCTATCATTCTCTTGAAATCCGGAGGAAGCGAGGCAGGTGCGCGAGCCGCTTCATCCCACACAGGTGCGCTTGCAGGGTCTGATAAGGCGTTTAATGCTGCATTCAAACAGTCAGGAATAATAAGAGCAGAAAGCCTCCAGGAACTTTTTGATTCTGCGATTGTTTTTTCTGCTGGAAAATTTCCAAAGGGAAACAGGTTATTGATCATCACTAATGCAGGAGGACCTGGAATTATTGCAGCAGATACAGCCGAAAGACTTGGCCTTAAGCTTACATATATGACAAAAGAGAGTATTGATCAGATTGTTAAACTGCTTCCTTCAAATGCATCGCTTTACAATCCCATAGATTTAATCGGTGATGCATCATCAGAGAGATACGATATTGTTCTTGAGAGGGCGGTAAAAGATTCAGAGGTTGACGGGATACTAGCAATCCTTACCCCACAGGCAATGATTAATGTAAAAGACACAGCAGAGATAATTATTAATAAAACAAAACAGACAGACAGGCCGATTATTACGTCATTTATGGGTGACATCAGTATTAGAGAGGGGGCAGAGAAACTGAAGGATAATTCTGTCCCTAATTTTTTATATCCTGAAGCTGCTGTAAATGCATACAAAGAACTATGCGATTATAGTGAGTGGAAAAATCTTGAAGAAGAGCATATGTACAAATCCACTATTAACCGTGATTACGTTAAGCAGCAGATAGACAGCATACTTAAAGAAGGCAGGTTTAAGGCTGGAGAAGAAGACGCAGTAAAAATTCTTGCTTCATACGGGTTTGTTTTTCCTGAAAGGGCGCTTGCAAGGACTTCGAAAGAGGCAGCTAACATTGCATCAAAAATAGGATTTCCTGTTGTGATGAAAATATCATCTCCTGACATACTTCATAAGACAGAAGTCGGCGGAGTTAAGCTGAATATAAATTCAAAGGAAGCAGCATCAGACACATTCACAGAACTTACCACGAATGCAAGCCGTCTTATGCACGATGCATACATAAAAGGCGTTATGATTTATAAGATGATAGAAAAGGGAAGGGAAGTAATACTTGGGATAACGTATGACAAGACTTTCGGTCATATGGTTATGTTCGGGCTTGGTGGGATTTATGTGGAAGTTTTGAAAGACATTTCCTTCAGGATATTGCCGATAACAAGAAGAGATGCATTATCAATGGTTAATGAGATAAAAACAGGTGTGCTTCTTAAAGGTGTTAGAGGAGAAAAGCCTGCTGATATGGATGCAATCATTGAGGGAATATTGAGACTTTCTGATATTGCTGCGGATTTTCCTGTTATACATGAGCTTGATATAAATCCGCTTGTTGTAATGGAAAAGGGTGCAGTAGCGCTTGATGCAAGAATAATCTTTGAGCACCCTTAAAAAAATATTATCAAGGGAGGGACTTTATGATTCCAATATTTATAGCATCAACACGGAGCTATTCAGGAAAAACATTTATTGCGCTCGGCATTGCACTTAAGCTTATGGAGCTCGGTTACAATGTCGGCTATATGAAACCTTTTGGCAGAGTGCCTGTAAAAAAAGAGAGTGCTTTGTTTGATGCCGACGCAGTGTTTATAAAAGAGGCATTATCATTGAACGAATCGTTCGAGGTCATCTCGCCTTTTGTGCTCGAGTATGAGACACAGAATCTAATCTTTGATAATAAAATAAAAAATATTAAACCCAGAATAATCAAGGCATTAAATTCAATGAAGAAGAAGGATTTTATTATCATAGGCGGAGGCGCTGATCTCTTTGACGGAGCTGTACTAAATATCGACGCATTGAGCATTGCGAAAGAAATAAAGGCGCGTGTCTTGATGGTCGAATCATGGATTGGAGATATGTCTGCGGACTCACTATTAGGAGCCGCAAGGCTTTTAAAAAAGGATTTCATGTGCGGAGTAATAAACAGGGTTCCTGTAAATTCTTTTGAGCATGTTGACAAAACTGTCAAGCCGTTCCTTGAGAAAAAAGGAGTAAATATATTCGGTGTGTTTGAAAAAGACAGCGTCCTCGAGTCGTTTACAACAAGACAACTTACTGAAATTTTGAATGGTAAAATTCTTTGCTGTGAAAATAGGCTTGATGAATTTATTGAAAACTTTCTGATTGGTGCAATGGATGTTGACAGCGCACTCAGATATTTCAGGAGAGTTCCTAACAAGGCTGTAATTACAGGGGCACACCGCTCTGACATACAGCTTGCTGCCATGGAAACATCAACAAAATGCATTATAATCACAGGCGGTCTTTATGCCAATGATGTTGTCATAGCTAAGGCTGAGGCAGAAGGCGTTCCAATAATCTCTGTTGCAGAAGACACTTTCACGGTGATTGACAGAATAGAGGCGATAATGGGAAAGACAAGAATAAGAGGGAAGCAGAAAATTCAGCGTGCAAAAGAACTGATAGACAAAAAATTTAATATTAATGCGTTTTTGGAAAACGCAGGAAAGGCATAAGCATTATTTGCGAGGATTCCTGACCAGTTCAACAACCTGATCAACATACTGGGGAGCTTCTTTAACAACAAGTCCTACATTATCTTCTTTGGGCAGAAAATCTCTTCCGACAATTTTACCTTTGTAAAGCCAGATTAGCTCTAAATCAAGATGTGTGTCTTTATTCCAGAACACAACCTTTTGCGGATGGCTTAAATAAAAAATCATTCCATCAGCTCCTTTGAGCGTTCGAATAGTTGAGAGTCCTTTAGTTTTTTCAGCTGTGGTGCGGGCAGTAAGCAGGGTATAGCGTTTGCCATCCAGCAGCATTGTGATTTTTTCCTGGCTCTCTGGAGATGAGGTGTTAGTTATAAACAAAAAAAATATTGCAGCAGTAATAATGAAAAAAGAAAACTTTCTTGTTCTCATTTATTCTCTAAAGGACATTCTCAGGTCGTAGACCCCTGCTTCTGTGTGTTTGTCAATAACAAAACCCATTTTCTCAAATAGATGAAGCATTGAGGTATTTTCCAAAAGCACCTCTGCAGTAAATCCATGCAGACCGCTTCTTTTTGCGAGGTATGTCAGATATGACAGAAGCTCCAGTCCTACTCCTTTGTTCTGATAATCATCGCGAACAACAAATGCAACGTCTGCTATGTGATTTGTATCGTCAATAATGTATTGCCCCATCCCGGCAATAATTTCCTTGTTGTTATCCTGTACGATTGCAAGAATTACCATTTCTTTTGTGTAATCAATGATCACAAATTTCTGGAGTCTCTCATGCGGCATATCTCTACGGGTAGATATAAATCTGCTGTACATGCAGTCCTGAGAAAGCGAATAGAAAAAACTTTTTAATGCATGTTCATCGGTGATCTTTACAGGACGCAGAAATATTTCAACTCCGGCCTTTGTGGTTCTTCTTGTTTCTATGGCTTCAGGATATTCTCCCCCCTGTCCTTTAATGAAATCCTGGTCTTTGTAGATTAAATTAAGTTCCTTTGCCTGTTCTACAAGCATTTGCCTGAATTTGGGATGTGCAATCGATATAAGATCCATTGCGCGTTCTCTTATATTTTTCCCGTGAAGATAAGCAATGCCGTACTCTGTTACTACATATTGGATATCACCCCTTGTTAATGTGACGCCTGCTCCTGATCTTAATGTTGGTACTATTTTTGATAATTCTCCGTTTTCCGCTGTAGACTGCATTGCGAGTATAGTCTTGCCCCCCTGTGAAAGTACTGCGCCGCGCATGAAATCTGCCTGTCCTCCTATGCCGCTGTAGAACATTGTGCCTAGAGATTCTGCGGTAGACTGTCCTGTCAGATCTATCTCCAGTGCGCTGTTGATTGCGGTCATGTTTCTGTGGCGCGCTATTACAAGAGGATTGTTTGTATAGTTTACAGGCCTGAACTCTATTGAAGGATTATCATGGAGATATTCATATGTTGCTTTTTTCCCCATACAAAATGATGCTACGGTCTTCCCTTTATTGAGTTCTTTTTTAGAATTATCAATTACACCTTGCTTCATAAGTTCAACAATTCCATCTGTTAATAATTCTGTATGTATGCCCAGATTTTTCTTGTTCTTAAGATGTCCCAGGATCGCATTTGGTATTGCTGCATATCCTACTTGAATTGTGTCTCCGTCTTCGATAAGACGAGATACATAAGTTCCGATTTTTTCAACAATATCATCAGGTGCCCCGAGTGAAAATTCCAGCAAAGGCTCGTTGTAAGGCACAATAAAATCAACCTTGTTTATATTTACGAAAGCCTCTCCATGCACACGCGGCATTGCAGGATTAATTTGGGCAATAACAAGAGCGGCAACATCAACGGCGGCTTTAACAATATCAACGCTTATTCCAAGGCTCAGGTATCCATGCTCATCAGGCATTGAGGTCTGTATAAGAGCTACATCAATAGGCACCATTTTTTTATAAAAAAGATCCGGCACCTGTGACAGGAAAATAGGCGTGTAATCTGCAACTCCTCTGTTTACTGCCTGCCTTGTGTTGTTCCCGATAAAAAAAGAGTTGTGTCTGAAATAATCTTTAAACTTGGGGTCAGCATATGGAGCAACTCCGAGTGTCCAGACATGCAATATTTCTGCGTCGTATAATGCCTTTGGATGTGACTGCACATATTTTATTAGTGCATTTACGAGATATTGCGGTTCACCGCACGCAGTACCTATAAATATTCTCTGCCCGGGATGAATATGGCTGAAAATCTTATCTTCTGATAAAAATTTAAAAGGATACTTTTGTCGAAGCTCAATAATTTTTTTCTCAATATCATTGGATGCCATATGAATGCTCCTTCTATTGAAAGTATATCAAATCTATGGCTAATTCGATATAACAAAGACATAATTCACAATATCACTTCGATAATTATTGATTTTTTTTCAGGTTTTAAGTCATTAATTTCTATACCTGAAAGAAACAGATCTGCCGCCTCTTTTAGAAGAATCTTATCATCATTATTATAGTAAAAAACTGCCGCAGGTTCATTCTTATCAATAAAGTCGCCGATTTTTTTGAGGAGGAGAATTCCCGCAGAATAATCAATCGGTTCTCCTTGTTTTTTTCTGCCTGCACCAAGGAGCATAGATGCTGTTCCGACCTTTTCAGCATCCATTTTTGTTATGTAGCCCATAATGCCTGGTTTTATTTCTCTTGTTTTGACTGCAGATGCTATCAATTCCGGATTTTCTATCACAGAAGGATCACCGTTTTGTGCTTTAATGAATTCAGAAAATTTTTTGAGAGCTGAGCCGTC
Organism: Nitrospiraceae bacterium; assembly: GCA_021373015.1. Taxonomy (NCBI): domain Bacteria; kingdom Pseudomonadati; phylum Nitrospirota; class Nitrospiria; order Nitrospirales; family Nitrospiraceae; species Nitrospiraceae bacterium. Next base: position 67,262 of record JAJFTJ010000014.1, on the reverse strand, counting down.
TTCTATTAAACGTAATAATTTTTCACTGTATTTTTCCATTCTGTCACTGGAAGGCATTAATAAAGATTTTTTCTCTCTTACACAGTCGGCTAAATACAGCATCCACGATCCAAGTATCAAAATATTTTCTTTTATATCTTCTGACATAGTTCCTTTTAATGCTGTGATGCATTCTTTTATCTCAAGCCCATTGCCTACTGTATTTCCGAGAGGCTGACTCATATCAGTAATGATCGCTGCTGTCTTTACTCCAGCAGAATTTCCAACATCAACCATTGTTCTGGCAAGTTTTTTAGCATCATGAATATTTTTCATGAAAGCTCCTGAGCCGCACTTAACATCAAGAACAAGTCCGTTAATGCCTTCTGCGAGTTTCTTTGACATGATACTTGCTGCGATCAAAGGAATGGATTCAACAGTTGCTGTTACATCCCTCAGACCGTAAAGTTTTTTGTCAGCAGGCGCAATATCATCTGTCTGGCTGATTATCGAAAAACCAATATTTTTCAAAATCTTTATAAAATTTTCCACAGAGAGATTTGTTCTTAATTCAGGAATTGATTCGAGCTTGTCTATTGTGCCTCCTGTATGGCCGAGCCCTCTTCCTGCTATCATTGGTATTGTTATTCCGGAAGAAGCAACCAAAGGTGCGAGTATAAGGCTTATTTTATCGCCTACTCCTCCTGTAGAATGCTTATCGATCTTTGGCAAACTGATATCTGACAAATCCAGCTTTCTTCCTGAGTTAAGCATGTGTTCGGTTAATGCAGATGTCTCATTAACACTCATGCCATTGAAATACACTGCCATTAAAAACGAAGATATTTGGTAATCGGGTATTTTATTTGTGAGAAAGCCTGTGATAAGAAATTCTATATCTTCTCTCGTGAGTTCTTTATTGTCTCTTTTCTTTTTTATCAGGTCATATGCGCGCATAGTTATTTATATGACAACGGATCTTTTGTTCCTGCTTCCTTAAATCCTTTTAGCCTGAAGGTGCAACTGTCGCATTTCCCGCATGGAATTATTTTATTATTAATTTGAGATGTCTGTGGATCATAGCAGCTCCATGTAAGGGCATAATCAAGTCCAAGAGCCAGCCCTTTTCTGATAATCTCTGCCTTTGTCATGTTGATAAGCGGAGCGTGGATTTTGAATTTTAAATTTCCTTCAACTGCTGCTTTTGTTCCAAGATTGGACATCTCTTCAAATGCCTTGAGATATTCCGGTCTGCAGTCAGGATAACCGCTGTAATCAACAGCATTTGCGCCTATAAAAATATCAGCGGCTCCAAGGACTTCTGCCCATCCAAGCGCAAATGATAGAAAAATCGTATTTCTTGCTGGAACGTAAGTTATTGGAATCTGGGAAACAGAATTTTTTATCAATGAGGTTTTTTTCGGCACTTCTATTCCAGAGGTAAGAGCTGAACCTCCAATCTCTCTTAGGTCAAATTTTACTGTAAGATGTTTTTTTGTTCCTAATAGGGAGGCGATTTTTTTGGCTGCTTCAAGTTCGTTTATGTGTCTTTGATTGTAATTAAAGCTGATAGCATGGATATCGAATCCGTTTTCTTTAGCTATTGCGAGTGTTGTTGAAGAATCAATGCCGCCGCTTAGAAGGACAACAGCCTTTTTTTTTTCAATAGATGTCATCCTCTGTGCCTTCTTTGCCATCAGGCCCCAGACTGTAGATGACAAAAGTATTCGAATCTATCTTGTAAACATAAGGGTTACCCCATTTATCTTTTATTTTAGTTATTTGATCAAGTGTTGAGGGATAAGAGCCTTTTTCATATTTATATACTTCGACTAGGAATCTTATGGAATCAATATCCTCGACTGTTTTTATTTTGTTAAGCGCATAAGCGTTTTTATGTGCAGGAAAAGCAGCAAATGCCAATAAAGCGCTTATGACAAATATGATTGTTGTGAATATCCCTGCAAATGATACGGACGGCCCTGTTTTTTTAAGCGGTCGAATTTCATATTGTGTTATTTGAACAGGCTCGACAGGTGCAGTCTCTTTTGGCTCTATCAGTCCTTTTTCTAATAAAGAAACAAAAATTTTCGATGCCTGCAGATTTTCCATATGGCTGGCATCAATAATTGTGCTGACATCATTTTCACCGTCAATAAGCTCAAGTATCGATGCTTCGTCAGCTGTTAAAGAAATTCCGGGTTTTTCCATTCTGTCAAAAATAGTATCGAGAGAAAGTTTTCCTTCTATAAGCGACCATTCATCAATTATGCGCAGTCCTTCCATAAGCAGATGCTGCGTATCTATGGTTATTGGCAGATCTGCATCGATAGGCACGCCGTGCTGTGTAAATTCATATGTGCCTTCTTTCCAGTTGAATATTTGAACAACCGTCTCTGTTACCTGAGAAATGATTATTGCCTGTATCTGTTCTTTTGTAATAGTCCCTTTTTTGACAAGCAGGGTTCCTATTTTTTCACCTGTTGTGTTCTGAACTTGCATTACCTCCTGAAGTTCCTGCTCTGTAATCAACCCTTTTTTGACAAGTACCTTGCCAAGACGATTTGCTTCATTCCTGCGTTTTGATTCTGCAGATATAATATTGCCCTGATAAAAGATCAGGCGGATCTTGTCCATTCTGCCTTCGAGAGAAAGAACACCTGTCTTTCTTTGCAGATGTATCAGCTGAAGAATGTCAGCAAGCCCGAAATCTTTTAAAGAGCCTTCTAGAGCCATCCTCTATTGAGCCTCCTTCTTATGCCGATAAATGTAGCCATATAAATAATAGCCATTATTGTCAGGCTTGGAATATTAATCCATGTGTGAGTGAAGGTTGACAGCCCGATACTTATGAATGGATTTAAAATTAGCATGGCAAGAAAGAAGAAAAAAATCCAAAGATATATACATCCCTCAAGAATCCTTCCTGCAAATATATGCGCAAATCCAGGCGGGGCATAGGAGATAAGTCTTACAATGCTGTATTTCCTTGCCTGAATGCTCTGGATATCGAGCAGTTTTGCGATCCTTTCTCTTGCATCAAGTCCTTCAGGTTTTACAACAGAACTATAACATACAGAACACATCTGTCCCCAGTGCTTTCCTCTTGTGCATTTTCCGCATATGACTGTTCCGCATCTTGAGCAGATATATGATTTGTTTTTTGAAGAATTTAGATAATAAAAAAGAACTATGAGTATTAGTGCGATTATAAATGTTAATCCAGAACCTATGGTGGAAATATTTATATTCATTGTATTATTGGCGCCGGTATTTGCATAGTTCCATATCTCAGACATAGAGAGGGTTTCGTCAATCAGAACTCGATTAGGATTCTTGCCGGTTTTTTCTGCTGTTTCTGAGAATTGTGTAATTTTTCTGCTGTCTAGTTTTGTTGCTTCAAGAAAATATTCTCCGCCTTTCTGGAAATCCAATTTTTCACGAGAGACCAGACTCAGATTATAATATGCTGATGCAAGAGGTTTTATCTCAATAGCTTTTTTATAGGCCTCGGATGCATTGTTAATATCATTCATGCTGAAGTATATATTGCCTAAATTTACATATGCCTTTGGTTCCGAGTTGGTTGAAAGCAAATTTTTGTACACGGCGATTGCTTCTTCATAGCGGCCTTCTTTTTTTAGAGCTAAACCGTATAAAAATTGTGGAACATAAGCATTTTTATCTTTTAGCAAGAGAAGCGCATATTTGCTTTCACGGCTCTCATTAATTGAGACAACTGCTCTGAGATCTGGGGAATTTGCCGAGATAAAGCTATTGGTTATTTTTAAAAAAAATGGCGAAGCAAGCAGAAAAAGCAAAGCAGCATAGACGATAATTTTGTCTTTTTTTTCAAAATAAATTCCAAAGAATGCAAGTAGTGCCGTTATAAAAAATAAAGGCCCAAAGATGGAAAATATAATTAAGGAAAGAACCATGAGGATTTTCTTTTTATCTTCTTTAATATCATGAGATAATAATCTGATATCTTTAAAGGATTTTAAAAAAACCAGGCCTAAAAGCATTAAAGCAAAAGAAAGAACAACACTGGCAATTATAAGTCCAGTGAGGCTTCTAAGCCACCAGAAGTTATTGCTGTATTCTTCAAAACCCCTTAATGCATAATCAAGACTTTCGAACACTGCCTTGTCTTCAGTCAGTTTATGCCATGCCATATTAAAATAAGAAATAGGAAGATTGGGAGAATATTGTATGGCTTCTTTAAGCAATAATTCTGCTTTTGCAGGATTGTCTTCTGCATTTTTTATCAGAATGTATGAATAAGGTTCGGTATTTTTTAAACCTTCATTAAGACGGGTTTCATAGACATCTTTAGAAAAGGATATTACAGGGTTGCATAAAGCCAGGAGAAGAACTGATGCATATAAATATAAATATTTCTTCAAGCTCTTTCCCCTATCTTTTTTTCTTTTCCTTTTACAATTCTTTTTATGTTGCCAATATGTTTTGCAAAAATCAAGATTACAATCAAAACTGTGACAAACAATTTAATATTTTCATTATCAAATAGTATTATATTAATTGGCAGCAGAGCAAACGCAACTAGCGCACTCAGAGATGATATCCTTGTTAAGAGAAGCACTGCCAGCCATATTGCTAATGTAAGTATAGCAGTCTGCGGAGAATAAATTAATAGTACTCCAATGCTTGTGGCAACTCCCTTTCCTCCTCGAAAATTAAGGAAGAGAGAAAAACTATGTCCAAGTATTGCGGCTAGTCCGATAATTCCCTCATATAAAGGGTCAATCTCAAAAAGGCGGGCTATTGCAACAGCAGCTGTTCCTTTGAGCATGTCTCCCAGCAGTGTTATTATGGCAGGGCCTTTACCGAGTGCACGGAGTGCATTTGTTGCTCCGATATTTCCGCTGCCAGTTTTTGTCAGGTCAATGCCTTTTGTCTTTGCACTAACAACGCCGAATGGAATAGAGCCAAGAACATATGCAGCAATTGCAAGAATAAGTATCTTTATCATATTCTCTTCCAGAATGATACTGTGTATTTAATTCCTGAAACCATTGCCAGAACTAATGATATCCATATAAAAACAATTCCAATATCATTCAGGTCTATGCTATGTACGCTTAAGTTAGCTGCACTGTCGCTTATCAGGAGGCAGAGTATGGCTGCAATCTGTGCACATGTTTTTAGCTTTCCGCCCATCTCAGCAGGAATCACGATATCTTTTGAAAGGGCAACTACTCTAAGGCCTGTAACAAAAAATTCCCTCACAATTATAACAATAGCGATCCAGGCTGAGAGTTTATCCATATCAACCAGAACTACGAGAGCGGATATTATCAGAAATTTATCTGCAAGCGGATCAAGTATAATCCCGAATTTTGTTATTTCTCCTGATTTTCTTGCGAAATAACCATCAAAAAAATCAGTAAGTGAAGCAATTATAAATACTGCTGTTCCAAGCAATGGATGCTGATAAGTAACAATTACAAAAACAGGTATAAGCACAATCCTGCTGAGGGTCAGGATTGTCGGCAGATTAAGCTTCAAGATACTCATCTATAATTCCATTCCAAAGATTTTTTGCTTTTAGAATAAAATCTACAGCCTCACGCACTGCACCTCGGCCGCCGTCATTCTTTGTTACTATTGTTGCATTAGCCCTTACGTCTTCCGGCGCATCCGCAACAGCAAAGGAAAGTCCTGCTCTTCTGATAAGAGGCAGATCAACCACATCATCAGCGATACAGATTATCTCTGCGTCTCTGAGGGAAAATTTATTTTTTATAATTTCATATGCATCAAGCTTTTTAAAATAATTCTGATATACCTCAGTGATCCCCAGTTCTTTTGCTCTTCTGTCTACTACTTTTGATTGTCTCCCTGTGATTATCGCTACCTGTATGCCTGCGCGCATAAGCATCCTTATGCCGTGACCATCTCTGACATGGAAGGCCTTGAATTCATTGCCATCATTATCGAGGATGATTCTTCCGTCAGTCATTACACCATCGACATCAAGTATCAGGAGCTTTGCATTTTTTGCTGTTTTTTTTATGTTTACAGTCTGTTTTTCTGACTTTGATTTTTTCTTCATACTATTCCCTGTCTTAAAATATCATGCAGATGTATGATCCCTACGACTTTTCCTTTTTCATCAGGAACGGCAAGGGAAGTGATTGATCTTTCCTCCATGATAGAAAGCGCTTTTACTGCAAGCTCATCTTCGGTAATCATTTTGGGATTTTTTGTCATGACTTCCTCTGCCTTCATATCAAAAAAAGGTTTCCCCCATTTTTCTATTCCACGGCGCAGATCTCCATCCGTGATAATTCCCAACAGCTTTTGATTTTTATCAGCAACAATAGTGACACCCAGTCTTTTTGAAGATATTTCAAAGACTGCCTTTATCATTGATTTATCAGGTGCAATTATCGGCAGAGCATCGCCTGTATGCATAAGGTCTTTTACTTTAATGAATAATTTTTTGCCCAGACTGCCGCCTGGATGAAAGGAAGCAAAATCCTCTTCTTTAAAGCCTCGTTTTGTTAGAAGCGCTACTGCGATTGCATCACCCATTGCCATGGTTGCAGTTGTTGATGCGGTTGGAACAATTCCAAGGGGACAGGCCTCTTCTTTTATAGAAACATCAAGATTAGCATCTGCTGCTTTTGAAAGTGTTGAACCAGAATTTCCTGTCATTGTTATAAGGCTCACATTAAACCTTTTTAGAAAAGGAATCAGTCCTGCAATTTCATTAGTCTCTCCACTGTTTGATATTGCAATCACAACATCATCAGAAGTTACCATGCCAAGGTCTCCGTGACTTGCTTCAGCAGGATGCATAAAAAATGCAGGCGTGCCTGTTGATGCCATTGTTGCAGCTATCTTTTTTCCAACAAGGCCTGACTTACCCATTCCTGTTACAACTACCTTGCCTTTGCTTGTGTAGATAATCTCTACTGCTTTTTCAAAATTGCTGTCGAGCTTATCCCTTAGCGCAAGCACTGCATCAGCTTCTGTTTTTAAAACCTTTTTCGCTATCTCGATTATGTTGTATTTCAAATCAGCCATAATATTTTTTTCTTATTCCTTCACAAGTTCATGTAAAGATTTGATAGTTTTAAACAGCTTTGGAAGTGCGCTCAGGCTTATCATGTTCGGCCCATCGCAGAGAGCCTTATCTGGGGCAGGGTGAACTTCCATAAACAATCCATCAACACCGCATGCTGTTGCTGCCCTTGCAAATGACTCTGCAAACTCTCTCTGTCCGCCTGACGAACTTCCCTGTCCGCCGGGGAGCTGCAGGCTATGCGTTACATCAAAGATAACAGGATAACCATAAGATCTCATTATCGGAAATGCCCTGAAATCAACAACAAGATTGTTGTATCCGAAGGATGCGCCTCTTTCAGTAATGAAAAGATCATGATTGCCTGTGGATGTGAATTTATCAATAATATTTTTTATATCCCATGGCGCAAGGAACTGCCCTTTTTTGATGTTCACAGGCTTTCCTGTTTTAGATGCAGCAAGGATCATGTCAGTCTGCCTGCAAAGAAAGGCTGGTATTTGCAATGCATCAAGTACTTCTGAAGCAGGTTTTATTTCATCAATAGAATGAACATCCGTTATTACAGGGATGTCTAATCTGTTTCTGATGTCTGATAAAATCCTGAGGCCTTTTTCGATCCCAAGTCCTCTGAAAGATTTTATTGAAGTCCTGTTAGCCTTGTCGTATGAACTTTTAAATATAAACGGCAGTCCTGTTTTTTTGCAGAGTTCTTTTAATGTCTTTGCTGTCTCAAATGTGATGTCTTCGTTCTCGATGACGCACGGCCCTGCAATAATAACAGGCAGATTGTTTTTACCAATTTTTGTTCTGGATATTATTATTTCTCTTGTCATTTAAATATATTCAGGATATGTTTTGTTTTATTTTATTTTTTTCGGTAAAGAGTTCGTTTTTGCCTTTCAATGAAGCGCCGATGAAATCTTTAAACAAGGGATGCGGCGCTAATGGTCTGGATTTAAATTCAGGATGGAACTGACATCCGAGGAACCAGGGATGATCTTCGATCTCAATAATCTCGACGAGTTCTCCGTCAGGGCTCGTTCCGCTTATCTTCATACCATGTCTTGAGAGGATTCCTTTGAATGCATTATTAAATTCATATCTGTGTCTGTGCCTTTCGGAAATTTCTTTTAAATCGTATGCCTTGAAAGCATTTGTCCCTTCTTCGAGGATGCATGGGTAAGCGCCCAGCCTCATTGTTCCGCCCTTGTCTGATGTGTCTGTGCGTTCCTCTATCTTTCCTTTTCTGAAATCGAACCATCTTTCCATCAAATAAATAACAGGATCCTTTGTGTTCATATCGAACTCAGTGCTGTTTGCCTGAAGTCCGCATACATTTCTTGCGTATTCTATTACTGCGCACTGCATGCCAAGGCATATTCCAAAATATGGGATCTTTTTCTCTCGTGCATATTTGACAGCCTGAATCTTTCCTTCGATTCCTCTGTTTCCAAATCCGCCTGGAACAAGAATACCGTCAACCTCTGCTAGAAATTTCTCAGGGCCATGAATCTCAATTTCCTCTGAATCAACCCACTGGAAATTAACTCTTGTGTTATTTGCAATCCCGCCGTGTATCAATGCTTCCATAAGGCTCTTGTAAGAATCCTTTAGTCCGACATACTTTCCTGCTATTGCTATTGTTACTTCATTTTCAGGTTCTTTTATTTTTTTAACTATGTTTTGCCATGGAGAAAGATCAATCTCTTTTGAAACAAGTCCGAGTTTTTTTATTACAAGCTGATCAAGTCCTTCAGCGTTAAATGCAAGAGGCACTTCATATATCGTATCCACATCTAAAGCATTTATGACTGCATCAATATCCACATTGCAGTGAATAGCAATTTTTTTCTTTGCATCAGAAGGCAGCGGCCTTTCAGTTCTACAGAGAAGCACATCAGGCTGAATACCAATTTCACGCAGATCCTTAACACTATGCTGAGTTGGTTTTGTCTTGAGCTCGCCTGCGCTTTTTATAAAAGGAACAAGCGTAAGATGGGCATACATTACGTTTTCCCTGCCGGCATCATACCGCATCTGCCGTATTGCTTCTAAAAACGGCAGGCTCTCTATGTCGCCGATTGTTCCGCCTATCTCAACTATTACAACATCGTATTCATTGCTGACTGATTTTATGGCAGTTTTTATCTCATCAGTCAAATGCGGGACGACTTGGACAGTCTCACCAAGATAATCTCCATGTCTTTCTTTTGAAATTACGTTGTAGTAGATTTTTCCTGTAGTGAAATTGTTAGATTTTGAAGTTCTGTTTTGAATGAATCTTTCATAGTGGCCGAGATCAAGATCTGTCTCAGCGCCGTCATCTGTAACAAAAACTTCGCCATGTTGAAACGGGCTAAGAGTGCCGGGATCAACATTAATATACGGATCAAGTTTCTGTATCGTAACCTTTATTCCTCTTGCTTCAAGAAGCGCGCCAATTGCAGCAGCAGAAATTCCCTTGCCAAGCGATGATACAACACCGCCTGTTACGAAGATATACTTAGCCATTTTTCAGCCCTTTCCAAATCTTTTGGTGTATCTATTCCAATTGTCACAAAAGGAGTTTCTTTTACTTTTATTTTTATTCCATTAACCATTGCACGAAGCTGTTCAAGCCTTTCAATGTTCTCAAGTATTCCAGGTTTCATCTTTGATATCTTTAATAAAACATCTTTTCTGTAACTATAGATTCCGATATGTTTGAAACAAAAATTTTCAGTCTCATTTTTTAAATTCAAGACCGAAAGTGATTTCCAGTTGTCTCTGTTAAAAGGTATCGGAGCCCTTGAGAAATACATAGCAAAACCATTGCTGTCGCATACAACCTTTACAACATTAGGGTCTAATATTTCTTCGGGTTCTGTTATTTTCTGCATTAGGGTTCCGATGGATGCATTTTCATCATCAAGAAGGCTTATAACATCATCGATCATCTCAGCCTTTATGAATGGTTCGTCGCCCTGAACATTGACAATTATATCATAATCCATTGATGAAGCGGCTTCAGCTATTCTGTCTGTTCCAGATTCGTGTGTCGTTGAAGTCATAACTGCTTTTCCGCCAAATGCATTAACAGATTCAAATATTTTTTCGCTGTCAGTTGCAACAATCACACCTTTTGCTAGCCTGGATTTTCTTGAGTTTTCGTAAACATGCTGTATTATTGGTTTGCCTTTTAGAGAGACAAGTGGCTTGCCCGGAAAACGGGTTGAGTCGTAACGCGCAGGAATAATAACAATTGCAGTCATTTGATATGAGAATTATATATGATTTGAAAAAAATTGGAAAGAATAACTGGTAAAGGTTGTGTTTGACCTGACAAGGAAAAATCTTTTACAATCAATCAGCGAGAGTGGCGGAACTGGCAGACGCGCTGGACTTAGGATCCAGTGGGTAACCGTAGGGGTTCAACTCCCCTCTCTCGCACCATGAATCTATTCATTCTTGAGCCTTGAAAGATATTCTTCCCACTCAATTGGTAGCATATGTTTTTTCTTGTTGTTGCATTCTTTGCAGGCGGGAACAACATTCCCCTTTGTTGATCTGCCGCCTCTGATAATAGGCACGATATGATCCATCGAGAGTTCTTTTGGTTTGAAATTTATTCCGCAGAAATAACATTTCCCCTGTGATTGTTTCCTCTTCCACCACTGTGTTTTCCTGAGTTCACGCGCTTTGGCACGTTCTCTCTTAATCTCCTCTTCTGTTGTATCTGAAATAAAAGCAGACATATTATCTCCTGATTTCACTCCACAGCACACATTGGTTTCTTCCGTTGTTTTTTGCATGATAGAGCGCCTGATCAGCTTTTTCTACAAGGCTTTTTTTATCATCTGATTTTCCTGCAGCTGTTGATATCCCTATGCTCACTGTCACATGAATATTTTTACCGTCGATGTTAAATCCATTGTCTAGTGTTTGTTGCCTTAGTCTCTCTGCAATGTTCATAGCGCCTGTGCTGTCTGTGTCAGGAAGTATTGCTACAAATTCTTCGCCGCCGTATCTTGCTGCGATGTCTATATCACGCATTGTGTTTTTCATTATATTAGCAACACCTTGAAGTATTTTGTCTCCTGCCGGGTGCCCGTATGTGTCATTAACTTTTTTAAAATAATCGATATCCAGCAGAAGGATTGAAAAAGGCTTTTGAGTTCGATCCAGACGCCTGAATTCATCTGTTAATTTTTCCTGGAAATGTCTGTGATTAAAAAGTCCTGTGAGTCCGTCGACAACCGAAAGCCGCTTTATCTCAGCATGGAATTTAGCGTTTGCAATCGAGATTGAAGCCTGTGTGCCAAGAACAACAAGCAGCTCTATCTGGTGAGAATTGAATGCGCTAAGTTTCTCTGATAGAAACACGATCATGCCTGTAAGCTCTCCCTCATAGAGCAAAGGAAGAATTAATACAGAGGCGATATCTCTTGTCTCGAATGGCATTAGGTTATACGTATAGTTTCTTACATCTGATAGACATACTATCTTTCTGTTTTTCTTTGCCATGTCCAGAAGTGTTCCTCTGGGTGAATATAGGTTTTTAGTAAGCTTTATATCATCTGTTTTGTGCAATAACTCGAATGCTTCTCCTTTTTTTGTAAATAAAATAATCTTTGACGGGGCAATTTTTAAACAGCTCTCTACAATCTTCTGGCTGAGATCTTCGAATTTCAAGCTTTCAGTGAGCTTTACGCTTTCTTCGTGCAGTATTTTTAGTCCTGAATGTGACCTGTGGATCTGCGAGTGAACTCTTTCCTGCTGAAGTATGCGTATAAGCTGTTTGGATAAAAGATTTAGTGTCGTTGTGTCTATTTCAGTAAATGCAGAGTATCTTGAAGTATCAGCGGAAAGAACGCCAAGCACAAATGGTTCGTCAATAACCGGGATTGAGATAAAGGATGAAATTCTGCCTTTTTTCAAATATCCCACTTCATACCCCTTTTCATTTACATCAGCTGAAATGATTGTGCGTTTTTCTTTATAGCAGGCCATTATAAATCCATTACCTGAAGGTATTATGTTTTCTGTTTCTTCTGTTGTGCTTCTGAGTTTGAGTGTATTGTTGTAAGGCACAAAAAAATTCACTGAATCAGCGGTAAGAGAATGTTTTATTGTTTGTAAAACTTCTTTAATATCTTTGTCTGCTCTGGAAATCATAGACAGATATTGGGCTACTGCATTGTCATCCTGTACTGAGACAGCGCCGGCAGCGCTTATATCTGATGTCTCTTTTTTCAGATAAATCAGTTGAGATTCCACAGAAAGTATTTTTTTATTGGCTGATGCAAACAACCATGAGCTTGTAATTGCGGCGATGATAGTGACTATGCTTACTGAAACCTCTTCATAGATGTTATTAGAATTAATAAAATGACTTGCCTCAAGCAGAGGGACCGAAAGGCTCAGCAGGATCATTGTTTTCATAGGAAAGAATGCGGTCAAGGGAATAAGATATAAAAGATAAACAGTATGAAGCCACGCATAACCTGACAGCTTTATTGCGCCGGCGATTATAAGCGCAAAGCCAAATAAATACTCAAATGAGAATGAGCTGATTGTGTTTTTCCTTGCTAAATACAGGGTCAGGTAAATGAGCAAGGCAGCTGCTGGAAGCAGGAACCAAAACGCTGGTTTTTCTGATGGAAATTTGAAATGTAAACTTATTAGCGAAAAAACAAGCAGGACGACAGGTAAAAATCTAATTATCCTCCTGATGCCCTTCCTCTTTTTACTTCCTCCTCTCGGAAAAACTTCTTGTATAGAACTTCCCACTCAGGACTCCCCTCCACTAACTTCTTTGAAAAGGATTGCAGTTTTCTTCTTACTGCTACATCTATGTCAGCGCCAATTTTTAATTCGTCTGTAATTATACGTCTTATCTCCCGCCTGACTTTGCTCTCTTCTTCATTAAGTTCAATAAGTTTTCTGTCAATAATTCCAGTGAGCAATACATGTGTAAGATGAGTTACTTTTTCGTCTGATAACATCAGATGATAAGATTCCTTTCCTTTACCAGTTTTCTTTTTGTGAGTTCAAAAAGCTTTCTGTAATCCAGCCTGCTTTTCTCAATCTCAGGGTTATGCTTCTGGAGGAGCGCTCTGATCTCTTCATTAAGTCTGTCTTCTACCATAAGATCTTCAAGGAGAAGCTCCTCTGTATCAGCAAGCAGTTTATCAATGGGTACAAGTGGTGTAATAAGATGTTTTGCAACAATAGTATCAACAACTTTTTTGGATATCAGCGTGACCCATGCTTTTGGAATCCTCATTGTTTATTTTTCCACAAAGGAAAGCAATGCAATATTTCTTGCTCTTTTTATCGCCTCAGTAAGGTCTCTTTGATGTATTGAGCATGTGCCTGTCATTCTGCGCGCCAATATCTTTCCCTTTTCAGTGATATACCCTCTTAGGAGTTTCATATCTTTATAATCAATAAACTCTACTTTTTCAGCACAGAACTTACAGAATTTTTTTCTCTGAATTCTTCTCGGTTGCAATGTGTTTCTCCTTTCGATAATTTATAATTTTTTTAGCGTATATTATTATTGTTTAAAATGGTTCTAAGTCAGTTGTTTCTTCAGCTGGCGGAATTGATTCCGCTCCTCCGGTTTCTGTCTGTTCGCTTGGTTTTCTTGATGATAAAAAACGCACTGATGCAGCAATAACCTCCATCTTGTTCCTCTGCTGTCCGTCTGATTCCCAGCGCCTTTCAACAAGTCTTCCTTCAACCAATGCAGACTTGCCCTTACTTAAATACTGGCTGCATGATTCAGCCTGTTTTCCAAACACAACAATGTCAATGAACAGTGTTTCTGATTTCAACTCATCAGACTGTTTGTATTTTGAATTAACAGCAAGCCTGAAAGATGTTACCGGTGTTCCCTGAGGAGTATATCTGAGCTCAGGGTCTTTGGTCAGATTGCCTATCATTATTACCTTGTTAAACATTAGACCTCGCTTTTTATCTCAGGCTTTTCTTCTGCAGTTGCAGTAGCAGCTTCAGCAGTAGCAGCCTGCAATGCTTTGTCAGCCTGTTTTTTGCCCAGCTTCAAGACCATATATTTTATTACAGTGTCTGTTACCTTGTAATAGTCTTCAAGCTTTTTTATTGTGGCTGAAGGAGCTTTGAAAAGAAGGAGGATGAAAAATCCTTTTTTCTGTTTTTGGATATCGTATGCGAGTTTCTTTCTGCCCCAGATATCAGCCTTAAAAATTTCTCCGCCGGAATTTACGATGAGGTCTTTGACCTTTCCTGAAGTTGTGTCGATCTCTTCGTCAGAGAGTGATGCATTGAATATGATAATGTTTTCGTAGATGTTCACCCGAACACCTCCTTATGGATTTACCCGCCTACGGCGAGTCTCAGCCCAACTCAAAATGAGAGAGCAAGGAGTGCATATTTATACCACAGAAGCAGGGAGAAATGCAACTTTAAGAAAATTTTTAAAAAGATATTGTTTGTAGGAGAATCTTTCTCTGTTATTAACCTATTATTTAATTCACATTTTTTAGGTATTTGTTACGAAATTTATATACTATTGACAACCATAGAGCTTTTTAGATAAATTTTTATGGAGTTTTTTATTTTTTAAAGGAGGCACAAAATGCGTTTTATGCTTAAATGGCTTTTTGTGTTGTTTGTTTTATTCACTTTGGGTAGTTGCGGAGGTATTGAAAAAAAAGCATTCAATAAGTCTGCCAATCAGGATATAAAAACGATAGGAGTTCTTGAGCCTGCAAATTTAGGCGAATACCGCGTAGTGAACTTTGACCACCCTGGACTTGCTTTCGGTATTGTTGGAGGTTTACTGGCAGCATCTGATATGAAATCAAAATCTAGTCAATTTACTGAGCAAATAAAATTGCGTAATTTCAGCCTCTATGAGGATCTTCAGAACGCGTTAATGACAGAGCTTCAGAGAGTAGGATACGCTATAAAGTTGATTAAAGTTGATTAAAGTTGATTATACTAGAAAAAACTTGATGGAGAAATATGATTTTTTGGATAAAACCGTTGATGCATACTTAGACACTTATGTTTCAGCTATCTATGCCTGTAAGTTTTTATTTGGAGACTACTTCCCGTCAATGCGCGTTGTTGTGCGGTTAGTTAAGAATGGATCGAATGAGATTCTTTATCAAGAAGCGATTTGCTATGGATATGAAGAATTTTGTTATAATTATGGGGCTTGGAGATCTGAAGATATTCTTATTGCCGCTGACAAAAAATATTTTTTTGCAAACTTTAAAGCTATTATGGGAGAGCCTGAGCGTGCAATTGAGGGCTTTAAGGTTGGCATTCCTCTCATAACAAAGCAGGTGGTGCAAGATTTAGCTAAGTAACATATTTTGTTCCACGTGGAACAAATGTGGGATTGCGCAAGTTTTTAACCTAAAAAAGTATCATAAAACTTGGCTTTCCTCAGCCCTCTGACAGCATTGCAGATATATATATCTTCTGCCTCCTCCAAGTCCTTCAGGTAAAGAAGACCTTCTTTTATGTCCAGTCTTGTTTCAAGCAAGTGCTGACGAAAAACTCCATTCAGCAATCCGGATTCTATGGGAGGCGTTATAAATTCAGCACCCCTTTTTATGATTATGTTGTGTATAGCGCCTTCGGTTATCTCGTTTTTTTCGTTCATGAAAATAATATCTGCAAACCCTTTCGATTGAGCTGTTTTGAAGAGCCTGTCATACAAGTTCCTGTTTGTTGTTTTGTGATATAAAAACTTTTTTCTTGAATCAGTGCATATTTTCGAGACTGCTATTAAAGCTATCGTCTGTTCAAGGTCTCCAATTATTTTGTTCTCAATTTTTATGTTCCCAGTGCAGTCTAATCTAATCCTGATTTTGTATTTTTTATTTTCTATCAATAATCTGGAATGTTCGATGAGTTTTTTCTTTAAGTTTTCAATATCACAGGGATAATCAAAATACTCTGCTGAGTTTTGAATTCTTTTTATATGTTTATCAAGAAAAGGGAATACATTATCCCATAGTAATGATTCTATAAGCTCAAAGTCAGGAGTTTGAGACAAAAGAAAGTCTGCTTTTAATCTGCATTCTTTATATTCATCCTCAGGTTCAGAATCAATTACGATTCCACTGCCGACACCCATTTCTGCGCTGCTGCCTTCGATGGAGATTGTTCTTATCGGAACATTGAACACTGCTTCATTATTTGGCGAAAAATATCCTATTGCGCCTGTGTAAACCCCTCTTGTTTCTTTTTCGAGTTCGTGAATGATCTGCATTGATCTGATTTTTGGCGCTCCGGTAACAGAGCCTGAAGGAAATAGGCTTTTAAAAATATTATAGTATTTGACGTCATTTTTTATTTTTCCTGATACTGTTGAGGTCATCTGAAACAAGGTCTGATATTTTTCAATAGAAAAAAGTTTGTGAACTTTGACTGTGCCATTCTCGCATATTCTGCCAAGATCATTTCTAATCAGATCCACAATCATTAGATTTTCAGATTGATTCTTTGTGTTCTCTGCCAGCCATGAAGAGAGTTCTGCATCTTCATTTAAAGTTTTGCCTCTTTTTGCTGTCCCTTTCATCGGACGTGTAAATATTTCGTTATCTTTTATTCTCAAGAACAACTCAGGAGAAAGGCAGATTATGTGCTGGTTGTCTGATTTTATATAAGAAGCATAAGATACTCTCTGCTTTTTCTTTAGGTCATTATAGAAGGAAAGGCTTGAGCCATGAAATGTGAAATTATATTTATCTGTAAAATTTATCTGATAGGTATCGCCTGATTTAATGTAATCCTTGATGAAATTTATTTTTTCTGAGTATTCATTTTCATTAATATTCAGCATCGGCTGGCTCAATCGGTATGTGTTTTTTTGATTCTCTTCTGAAGCGTCACCCGGAATTCCCATGTCAGGATTCTCAAAACTTTCTGTGATGTGATTAAAAATCAAAGGTTTTTCATATACACCAAACCATGCGACAGGTTTGTTCTGTTTTTTAAGTTCAGTGATTTTTTCGAAATGATACCCAAGTTCATAATTAAAATATCCTGCAAGATAATAGTTCTGATCAAGATAGGCTTCAATGTTATTGAAAAGTTCAGGAACTTCATCCAATTCATATATCTGGAGTATCTTTATGGGTTTGATAAATAAAAATGTTTTATAGTTGTCTTTATCGTAGCGGAGCGTTTCTAGTATAACTATATTGTTTTGTTTCTTTGCCAGCTTGTAGTATGTTGAAGGGAAATCCTTTAAGAGCATTAGTTTTGTTCCACGTGGAACAATTTATTTATCAGAGGATGTATGATGAGTTTTTATGTATTCTTCAATGGCTAATTTATTGAGATTGCTTATATTGGTGAATCTTATTCCATACTGATACATGCCAGCGCCATTTTTTTTCATTACTCTTGCTACTTCACCCTTAAAAGAAACAGATGTTTTGTCAGGTAAAAAGAATGAACAGCTTATAACATCACTTATCGGCAGCGACAGTTCAGTTTCTATTAATATGCCGGTTGAGCTTAGGTTTACAGAAAAAGCGGAAAAATTAAAACTATTAGACATGCCTTCAATTTTTATTTTTGCAAGTGCCCTAAAATTCTTTCTTTCAGATACTACGAGCAGAATGGTAGCCTTTTCTACTAGTGACTGCGCTTTAATAGGCTTTGTTATATAATCGTTTGCTCCGCATTTCTTGCAACGTTCGATATCTTTTTCATTGGGTCTTGTTACCATTAAAATTGACACACTTTTTAGGTTTGAATTTTTTCGGATTTCAGAACAAAGCTCGTCACCTGACATTCCCGGCATATCAAGATCAATTATCATTAGATCTGCGCCAAGTTCCTTATGTATTTCGAGTGCATCTATTCCAGATGTTGCGGTCAGTATCTGGAAATCAGAGCGACACAGAATATTTTTTTGCTGTTCTATAAAAGGCTTTAGATCATCAACAATCAGTATTTTTTTCATATTATTTTCCTTGTGCACCAATAATTTAAGGTTTAATAATTATAACTTACTTGCTGTGCCATTTAAAGCGAATTGACAAGCCAATGTTATGTTGCGTATTATTGTAATTGAGACTCAATCTCAATTAAAGGATTAGTAACAGATAAAATGGCTATGAAGAACAATAAAATAGTTCTTGTGGGAAACCCTAATGTTGGCAAAAGCGTTATATTCGGCCTTCTTACAAAAAAATATGTAACAGTATCAAATTACCCCGGGACTACTGTCGAGGTCTCATATGGTGATATGAAACTCGACGACAAAGAATATATTGTTCTTGATACTCCAGGCACAAACAGTCTTATTCCAATGAGCGAGGACGAAAAAGTCACTAGAGATATGCTGTTAAAAGAAAGGCCTAGTTGTGTTGTGCAGGTTGCTGATACAAAAAATCTCCGCAGATCATTGCTTGTGACAATACAGCTTGCAGAGATGGGATTGCCATTAGTACTTGTATTGAACATGGAGGATGAAGCTCGAGATAGAGGGATAGCTATTAATACAAAAGATTTAAGCGCAATCAGCGGGGTTAAGGTTATAAGTACGATAGCGCCGCAGAGAAAAGGAATAAAGGAAATAAAAAACGCCATTAAAAGTCCTTCTCTCCCAACTCTAAAGATTAAATATGATTCAATAGTTGAAGAATATACAGAAAAAATATCTGCTTGTCTTCCTGAGTCGAACATATCAAAAAAAGCTGTTGCCTTGATGATCCTTGCCGGAGATGGAAGCCTCAAGGACTGGCTCGTAACAAATATCGCAGCTGAAAAAATAAAAAAGATAGAGATTCTTAGAGATGAATGCCAGTTAAAAGTGAAAGAGCCCATAAGCATTTTAATAACTCAGAGACGTCTTGAAATAGCAGAAGAAATTACAGAAAAAGTATTAAAAAGAATTCCATATAATGCAAACAATACTGCATCTTTTCTAGGAAGAATAAGCATGCATCCGGTATGGGGGATTCCAGTTTTACTGGCTGTTTTATTCGGACTTTATGAGTTCGTCGGAGTTTTTGGCGCAGGAACTCTGGTTAGTTTTTTAGAAAAAACTATTTTTGAAAATTATATTAACCCAATGGCAAAAAGTGTTGTGGAACTGTTTATCCCCTCTAAGCTTCTTCAGGAAATATTTGTTGGTGAATATGGACTAATTACTGTTGCTCTAACCTATGCGATCGCTATTATACTTCCCATAACAGCAACCTTTTTTATTGCATTTGCAATACTTGAAGACAGCGGTTATCTTCCAAGACTTGCAATAATGAGCAACAGAGTTTTTAATTTTATGGGATTAAACGGCAAGGCAGTGTTGCCTATGGTTCTGGGATTGGGCTGCGGCACAATGGCAGTCATGACATCGAGGATACTCGAGACAAAAAGAGAAAGAATAATCACAACATTTCTGCTTGCACTTGCAGTTCCATGCTCTGCACAGATAGGCGTTATACTTGGGATGCTCGGCGCTTTATCTTTCAAGGCGATGCTTGTATGGTCTGGTGTTGTGCTTGGAACGCTTTTACTCTCAGGATATCTTGCGTCAAAGATTGTGAAAGGCGAGAGAACAGAATTTTTTCTTGAGATACCGCCCATAAGAAGACCTAATATTATGAACATGCTTGTTAAAACCACTGGAAGAATTGAATGGTATCTAAAGGAGGCTGTCCCTTTATTCATGCTTGGAACTTTTATGCTCTTTTTAATGCACAAATTCAATCTTATCTATAAACTTGAAATGTTGACCAGACCTGTTATTACTAGTTTTGTCGGACTGCCGGAGAAAACAACAGCGGCGTTTATACTAGGGTTTCTTAGAAGAGATTATGGTGCAGCTGGTCTTTTTACAATGGCAAAAAATGGAGAACTTGATCCTGTTCAGTCAGTGGTCAGCCTTGTAACAATAACACTTTTTATCCCGTGTCTTGCAAATCTTTTTATGACAATTAAAGAAAGAGGAATAAAAACAGCTCTGGCCATAGTTGCAATAGTTTTTCCAACAGCATTTGCTGTAGGAGGACTGCTTAATTTTATTCTTAGAACCCTTAATGTGAGTTTTTGAATATGGAAGAAAAAGTATTCAGGGAATTTTTGGATAAAAAAGGACTTAAATACACACAAGAGAGAGAGGCTGTCCTAAGGGAGGTTTTTTCGAATCATAATCACTTTGATCCGGAAGAAATCCTTATAAAGATGAGGCAGAAAGGAATAAGAGTTTCAAGGGCGTCAATTTACAGAACTCTGCCTTTGATGATCGAATGCGGACTTGTTGGAATAGTTGGGAAGACCGATAAACAGACTTTTTATGAACACACATTCGGGCATGAACATCATGATCATGTGATATGCATAGGCTGCGGAAAGGTTATATCAATTTTTTCAGAAAAGATTGAAGAGCTTCAGGCAAAACTCTGCAAGGATAAAAACTTTATCCCTGTTACTCACACCCTTGAGATTAAAGGTTATTGCTCAAAGTGCAATAAGAAAAAATAAAAATCATTTTGTAAGGCTTTCAAGAATCGAAAGTGAACTGATCGCCTCATCACGCGACGAACCGCATGTTTCATAAGATGCCTGAAAAGATTTGCATACCTTTGGACGTTCAGGATTTTCATAAATCCCGCAGAAACAATCACCAGTTAGATGGAGGCATCTAACACCGGCTGGTTTGCCTTCAGGCATGCCAGGGATTGGTGATGATATGGAAGGTGCAATACAGCAGGCTCCGCAGCCTTTTCTGCATTTCATTTTATTCACTGTTCAGATAACCGATTAATTCATCGGCAGATTTTTTTACCTCTTCAGAGAGACTTTTGCCTAATCGTGTATTTTTTGCCTGAATTCCCAGAAAGTAAACTTTTGCGTTAGTATCATCCGCTATAATTTTAGCTAGAGCATTCAAAGGAAAAGCATGGGTTGTCAGTATTGTATGTGAAATATCTTCTTCCTTGATTATATGTAGTTCTCCATGTGTTCCTTCAAAATGTGCGGCATCTATAATTATCACTTTTTTCGGGTTAAGCTCAACAGCCTGATCAATGATAGCCTCAGGTCTTTCACCTGCATCCATGATTTTAATTTTGGGGTTGGGGTTTTTAAGATTTTCTGATATGTAGGGACCAACGCCGTCATCTGCTCTAAGAGAATTGCCTACAGTGATTATCAACAGAATCCCAGATTCCGGCGTTTTAAAAAGGTCTTTTATTTTATCTGTTAACAAATTTAACGTTAAGAAGATGTGTTGAGCATGAGATGCAAGGATCATATGCGCGAACAAGCATTTCTAGCGCAAGAGTTATCTCTTCGTCTTTTTTATTAATAATCTCAGGCACAAGTTTTTCCATGTCATGCTCTATATTGTTAACGTTCTGGTTTGTGGGTATGATGCAGTTAGCATTAACAATTTTCCCCTGTGCATCAAGCTCATAGTTATGGAATAAAATACCTCGCGGCACTTCAATAGCGCCAACACCATTGCCTGCCCTGACAGGTATATTGCCTTTTTCATTCAGTCCAACAAGAATTTCTTCTTCGTATTTAATGCCGTTTTTCTTTAACCCCTCGATAATTGAAATAGCATCTTCAAGGCAGTGAACGCTCTCTATAAGCTGGGCAGCAGTGTTAAGATATGGATTAATACACTTAGGTTTCATTTTAAGAGTTTTTGCTGCAGCTTTAGCCTTAGGAAGAAGTTTTTCAAAGTTAAGGTTGAATCTTGCAAGCGCACCAACAGCATAAGATTTACGGCTTAGTTTTGTATGTTTTGCCGATGAGTGGGAAACAACAAATTCATTTGTTATTTTTTTGTAATCCTTGGGCTTCATCCTCACCCCATCAGTTGAACCTATGTCTCCCATGAGAAGAGGATATTCATTTGTGTCATTAACGAGGCCGACATATTCGGTATCCCTTTCAAATTCAGGAAATTTCACAGAAGACATTAACTCTACGGTTGCTTCCATATCTGGTCTCATTGCAGTAAGCATCTGGAGCATTGTGTCAAGATCCTTTGGCTTAGGAAGCTTTGTGAACCCTCCGACAATTGCAGATATTGGATGAACATGTCTGCCGACTAGGATGTCACAGACATCATTACATGTTTTTTTCATCCTTAACGCCCTTCTGACAACCTTATTGTGTGAGTCTATCAAAGGAACAAAACTCTTTACGCCGAGAAGATCAGGAGCAACAAGAAGGTATATGTGCAGGATGTGACTGTCCAGCATCTCATAATGCAACAAAAGTTTTCTTAATTTAAGAGTCTGTTCAGACGGGGTTATGCCTAACGCATCTTCTGCGGCCTGAATAGACGCAAGTGTGTGTCCACACGAGCATATTCCGCATATTCTGCTTGTGATATGCTGTGCTTCAAAAACAGAACGGCCTCTGAGCATGCCTTCGAACAAACGTGGAGCTTCAACTATATCAAGTCTGCATGTTTCTAGTTTGCCTTCTTTTACGTTAACAACAATATTCCCATGTCCTTCAACTCTTGTCAGGTACTCTACATTTATATCGATATTCCGTTTATTCATTTTTGTTCAGCTCCCTGCATTTGTTATACATATTCATTTTATTTGTTATAAATTCTACTGGTATATTGTGTTTTGCAAGCACATCTTTTGCGCTTTTTTCATTTGGATTTGAGATCATTCCGCGGCATCCATAACAAATATTCCCGTTATTTATGCACCATGAATTGCATCCTGCCTTTGTAACAGGGCCAAGGCAGGAAACTCCTCGGTCGTACATGCAGATATTTTCATTAAGTTTGCATTCAACACAAATAGGATAATCAGGCACATAATAAGGAATGCTTCGCAGCGCTGCCTTTACAACAGTTAAAAATTCGGGCACGTAAACAGGACAGCCATTCACAAAATAATCAACCTTAACTACCTGATTAACTGCTTGTGTTTTTTCTGTCGGGAAGAATTTGAAGTCTTTGCCATAAACATAGTTTCTAATCTCATCGAGATCAAAAGCATTCTTCATTCCATTGACACCTCCGATAGTTGCGCAGGAGCCGTATGCAATCAAAACCTTTGCTCTTTTTCTTATTTCTTTGATTCTTTCAACAGCATTCTTGTTGGTAATGCTTCCTTCAATAATAGCAACATCAATGTCTTTATCCCATTTTTCTGACATAACTTCGCGAAACTCTACTACATCTATTACACCCAAAACATCCAGCAATGCTTCACCTATATTTGCCACCTGAAGCTGGCACCCTTCACAACAGGCAAAATCAAAAAAAGCTACTTTTGGTTTTTTCATTAGAATGCCTCGCTCAAATCTTTGATTTTTTCATAATTGAAAACAGGTCCATCCTGACAGCAGTATATTCCTTGTATCTGACAGCGGCCGCATTTGCCCATTCCGCATTTCATATGGCGTTCAAAAGATACAAGAATCTGTCTTTCAGGGATGTTTTTTGCCAGAAGTTCTTTTATCACAAATTTATACATCACAGGAGGACCGACTACCACTGCAAATGTTCTTTCTGGCTCTATATCAACACCGGGAAGCAATGTAGTAATAAGCCCTACATTTCCTGCCCAATCCGGAGCTGCATTGTCTACAGTACATTCATAGTGAACATCCATACGCTTTTGCCATTCGCCGAGTTCGTCAACAAACAGCATGTCATTTGGAGATTTACAGCCAAGCAGTATATGAACGTTTCCAAAATCTCTTCTATTATCCAAAACATAATTTATAAGAGAACGAAGAGGCGCTATTCCTAATCCTCCGGCTACAATCAACAGATCATTTCCCTCAAGTATCCTTATGGGGAACCCTACACCGTAGGGTCCTCTTACTCCTATTACATCGCCTGCCTCAAGCTTATGCAAAGAGCGGGTAACCTTGCCAACCGCCCTTACGCATAAATCAAATGAGCCTCTTCTTGACGGTGATGAACATACAGAAACAGGAACTTCCCCAACGCCTACAACTGAAACCATAATAAACTGACCCGGTTCATGGTCAAGGCTTTCTCCGCCTTCTAGCACAAGATGAAAGAACTTTTCATGCGGAGTCATCTGTGTGACTTTTATTATCTGGGCTTTTTTGGGAATGTATTTGGAATCTTTTATAGCCACTTTATCCATAGCTTGTTCACTCTCTCCTTTATCAAGTTGTTCAGAGTTTCTTTGAGACTGATCCCTGCCATGCATGTTCTGGTGCATCTTCCGCATCCAGTGCAAAAGAATCTTGAAAATTTACTGACAGGATATTTGAATTTTCTGTAATAACGATGTTTCTGCCTTGCAGCCCTGGACTTTCTGAAATTTTCACCGCCTGCTACAAGAGCAAATGGGTCAAGCTGGCATGAATACCATTTTCGATAACGCTTGCCGCTCTTAAGATCCAAATTTACCTCGTCAATAATATCAAAACAGTAACAGGTCGGACATACATTTGTGCAGTTTCCGCAAGAAAGACATCTCTCTCCAACCTCTTCCCATACAGGACTTTCAAAAGACTTATCAAAAAGCTCTGCAATATCGCGCGATTCAATCGGGATTTCATTTTTAAAAATATTTTTTTTCTTTTCACGAAGGTTAACCAAATCCTGCATATTCTCTTTTGCAATAGGCTCGAAAAACTTTGTCTGTTCTATTATCTCATCGCCTGCATGAGTATTTATATGCACAATGAAATAGTCGCCAACGTCTGAGAAGAATAAGTCATATCCTCCATTAGGCACATTTGCGTTAACAAGGTTGCAGCTTGCATGCTCATCGCAATATTCATTGCAGCCGAGCCCTATGATGTTTATCTTGTACTTTCTTGTGAGATAATTATAATCCTTTGGTCTTTCAGAAAATACCATGTTAAGACACTGAATTCCTGCTAGGTCGCAGGTATGAACTCCGAAGAGCACCATCTTTTCCTGCTCAACAATTGCCTGCATCTCAAGCCCTTTTGCCTGATCGAACTCAACAAGTGGTTCTCTCTGAGGCATGAAGAATTTTTTTGGAGGCAGCACTGTTGGAATATATTTTAGAGAAATCTGGTCCCCTGATGTGACTTCCTCAAAGACGAAACTCTTGTTACCTTTTGCAACAGGCGCCATTACCTTCTGCGTCTTTGCGAGCTGAGAGATAAAACCGTTAAAGTTTTCCTTCCTAAGGATCATGAACTGCACATCTTTCATAAGTTCCTCTTCCCAATCTTTAGTTGAATTAGCTGAAAAATTTAAAAACAGCAAATTAAAACGACTGATAAATATATAAGACTATTTAATCGATTGTCAATGAAGAATTAGGTTTTTACAATTTTGTTAAATTTATAGTGCCATTAATTCAGCTTATAGCCTTGTTGTTAAATTTTTGATAGAATTAAGATTATGCACAAGAAAATAAAAGCACTAAAAACAATAGATGATTTTTACAATGAATTAGACATTTTTGTCAAAAAACTTCATGAGATTCACAGGCAAAGACTTAGTTGCAAGTATGGATGCAGTTCATGCTGCATGGATGATATTACTGTTTTTGAAATTGAGGCAGAAAACATAAAAAGCAATTATAAATATCTGCTCAAAAGTGGAAAGCCTTATCCTGAAGGCAAGTGTGCGTTTCTGGACGAGAAAGAAGGATGTAGAATTTATGAACATCGGCCTTATGTCTGCAGAACACAAGGACTTCCATTGCGCTGGATTGATTATGGAGATAATGATGAGTTTGTGGAAATGAGAGATATCTGTTCTTTAAATGAAAAAAGAATTAATCTTGAGGAATTAAAAGAAGATGAATGCTGGAATATCGGACCATTCGAGAAAAAAATGGCAGAACTTCAGCAGGCTTTATCATGTGGACAGGAAATGAAGCGTGCAGCTTTAAGAAGTCTTTTCATAAAAAAAGACTGAATTTTTTAAAGAAATCTGTTTCTGCTGGTATTTTTCGTTGACAACCTTGCCTTAAATTGAAGTATAATATCAAGTTTTGTGCAGCTTCCAGGCAGTCCTCAGTGCCTCTAAAAAGTCTGCAAAAAAAAAACGAGCGCAAGCTCTGAAAATTTAAGTTAATAATTTAAAGGAGGGTTTTACTATGGCTGGAGAAAAAGTTAAGTCCAAGACTGACGTATCAGCAAGAGCTGAGAACAAGAGCAAGGGACAGTTATGCAGTCTCTGCGGCAAAAAGATTGAGGTAGTTCTTTCAGTTTCTTCTACTGGGAGAAAGTCAATGAAGCGTCTCTGCTGCGCAAATTAACTATATGTTACTAGGTTAGCATTAACGGGGATAAATGTGATTATAGCATTGGAATTGATTACAATAGTAACAGATAAACCTATCCTTGTTATTAAGTTTAACTAACATTAGGATATTTATTGAATATCCCCTCGAACACCCCGGCAGATTCTATAAATGCGCGCAGAACCTGCGGATCAAAATGCTCCGGACTTGTTCTCTCATTGCCTTTTGTAATAATAGCTAAGGTTTCCTGATGAGAATAAGCGGGTTTGTAAGGTCTTTTGCTTCTTAGTGCATCGTAACAGTCACATAAAATAAGGATCCTAGCCTCAATCGGAATTTTTTCCCCATTCAGGTGGTTTGGGTACCCTGTCCCATCCCATCTCTCATGATGATTAAGAGCAATCACTGCTGACATCTGAATTTTAGGATAAAGAGAGTCAGCAAGTATTCGTTCACCCAGAACGCAATGGGTTTTCATTATCTCCATTTCTTCTCTAGTAAGTTTGTCGGGTTTCAGCAGTATCTTGTCAGGAATGCCTAATTTGCCTATATCATGCATCGCACTTGCAAACTCAATGGTCTCGATAAAATTATTCGGCATTCTTAGCGCCTCGGACAGATGTTTAGCGTATAAACTTACTCTAACTATATGCTCACCGGTTCCACCTTCTTTGCATTCAACTGCTTTTGTCAGTCTCAATATCATCTCATTACTAAGGTTGCTTATCATGGAAATTGCTTGGGATAATTCATGGGTTCTTTTTTGAACAGTATCTTCGAGCTTTTGTTCATATAAGCGCTCTAATGATAAAAGAGTCTCTATCTTAGAATTTATTCCGCCGACAGAAAAGAGACCTCGAAATCCTTTGCCGTGAACTATCTTGGCTTTTTCAGTTGTATTAGTTGCTAAGAGAGAGTTAATCATTGAATGTTCTTCGTCAAGCTTTTTTGCAGCGCTGTTTAATTTATAAAGATAAATAAACATAAACGTGAGACTGAATGAGGAATAGAAAAGTGACGGGTTCATCCATATATTTTTAACAGAAAAAAGAAGATAAACAGCAATGCTTGTCAGAAAGAGGCTTAGAAACCAGAATATGAATATCCACTTTTCTTTGAATTTCATTAGTAGAAAGAACATAAACAAAGAGAAGAATATCACAATTAAACCGAGTAGTATTATGGGTACGTCTTTAATTGAATTGTTATCTAAAAGATTGTTCAAAGCATTTGCAAATACTTCTACTCCGGGCATTGTATTTCTTTCTTGGCTGAAAGGAGTGTGTTTGTCGTCAGCGATCCCAGGCGCTGTCACACCTACTAGAACAATTTTATCCAAAAAGAAACTTGGAGAATATTTTTCACTAACAACATCTGCCATCGAAACCCTCTGGAATTGTCCTGCTGGCCCGTAATAATTTATTTTTTTAAAATCCTGTTGCAGCAAGCTTAAGCCCTTTTTGCTTCTCGCAGTCTGTGCAGGGATTTTTTCACGCGCAAAATACCCTCTGTCTGATTCATATATAACAGATGTCAAAGAAGGGATAGCAGCCTCTTTGTGGTAAATTGTGTGATATATTGAGTTTGCTAAACCGTTAATCCCAAGTTCTATATGCACATGCCCTGCCTTATACGAACTAAGAAGAGGCGATGAATATTCTATATGCATGCTGTTGTCAATATAGACAGGCAGAACTGCATTTTTATGTTTTTTCATTGCTTTTTCGAGAAGATTGTCGTCTTTTGTAGGCTCAGTAAACAGGATATCGAATCCCACAACCGAAGCCTGTTCAAGATTGTCAAGCATGCGAGCATAATGTTTTCTGGGTATCGGCCACCTGCCGAATTCTTTAAGACTTTTTTCGTCAACAGCTACGATTATTATCCGCTCGGATACAGGCTTGGCTCCACGAATTCTGAAAGACATATTATAAAAATACGAATCGATCCCGTTGTAAAGACCCATGTATTCGGCAGAAAACGAAAGCGCCAGAGCCATTACTGTAGCAAAAAGAGATACGCGAAAAATTTTGAGATTAAAATTCATCGAGATAGGCCTATTATCATAATTTTATAACTTGTCTTAAAATATAATAATTATTAAAATTATAAAAGCGCTGAAAGCTCCGATGGCCTCATAAGGGAAGCTTTCTTTTATTTCAAAGCTCTGCGGCTTGGAAAAATCCGCTGGAGATCCGTCCGAAGCAATTGCACGCACTCGTACATAATATGTTCCGGGCTCAGAGGGTTTTTTTAGCGATACCTCGGGTTTTGTCACCCTCTCGTCGATAAGTATTTCCTTAAATTCCTCATTTTTTGACATCTGAACCTGATAATTGACGCCTTTCCCCATATCTGCCCAACGTATGGCAATAGCAGATTCATTAGCTTCATCGATATTTACAAGCTTAACTTGACCGGGGACGATCTCAAATTCTTGGACAACAGACCATACTCCCTCATACCCATCATTTGCAACAGAACTCATTCTAAGATAATAGCGCTTGTTATCTAATTCTACGGGTGCCAAACTCGTATCCTTGAGATCGCTTTTATCTAATACAATATTATTAAATTCTCTGTCCTCCGATATTTGAAGATGATAGTTTGCAGCATCTTTGACCTTCAGCCATTTGACCTCAACGATTCTTTCGCGTAATCTGGTTCTATGAACAGGCGCCTGAATAAGAGGCGGAAGCGGGTTAATTCTGATTTTAATCTCTTTTGGCTTTGAGGACAGTCCTTCGAGGTTGTCTGGGTCTATACTGGTAGTTGTAAGATAATATGCGCCGTCTTCTGCGCTGAAAAGTTCGAATGTTTCATGAGGTTTTATTTTTAACTCTTTAGTAATATCTTTTGCATCAATATCCCGAGAGAGCATAACTCTGTATGAAGATGCTCCATTGACTAAGTCAAACCTGAGTTGCAATGGGAATGCACGATATAAAGGAAGTAATTCTGTTGGAGCAGGAGGCTGTAATAGTTTTTTGGGTTTCGCAGGCGGAGATCCTCTTTTAACCACTGTGCCCTCGCCCTTCTTCACTGTTACCGCACTGCCTGAAGATGCAATATTTACTTTGCCTTCTAATACTTCAGCCATTGTGGAAATCTTTGGATCAAGCGACACTCTGTATTCAGTTCCCCTGACAACTGCAACAGCTGAAGGAGTATATATCTCAAAGCGGGATACGCGTCCCGTTGAAGACTTTATTTTTGCGATTACTCTTCCGGCCTGTAGTAAAAATTTCATTGCAAAGCCTGAGGGTTTCTTTTTAACTGATTCTAAACGCATTAATGTATCAGGCTTGAGCAAGAACGTTGAGCCGTCTTCAAAGGAAACTTCAAGAGAACTGTCAGATTCTGTTCGGAGAAAACTGCCCTCTTTTATATGTTCTCCTGTTTGAAGTTTCTTCCAAGGCTCTTTACCGTTTTCGCTTACCGCGGCGTCTCCGCTGAGAAATGTAACCTCTCCCTCGATAGGTTCCCCTTTCAATAGCTCGACAGGGAATTTTATTGTTTGTCCTGGGAATATTAAGTGAGGGTTTGATAGACGATTCAGCTTAGCGATTTTCCAGCACAGTTCTGGTTCGTCGAGATATATTTTGCACAGATGGTTGAGTGTATTTTTTTTCTCGACAGTAATCTCGATTACCTTGTTTTCAGCTAGGGAAAATGAGGGATGTAAAAAAAGCAAAGTTGATAATAAAATAATTAAAAAAAGGCGCATTTTCATTTGCAGTCCTTTTTACAAAAAGATTAGATCAAATCAAATATGCTTACTTCATAATTAGCATAGAGTTGTTTGAATGTCAAGAATGCAAAATGAAATCAAAAAAAGAAAACCCGAATTTTTAATTCGGGTTTTTTATTTAATCTGGCAGCGACCTACTTTCCCATGACCTCGCGGTCATAGTATCATGGGCCCTGGAGGACTTTACTTCCGTGTTCGGGATGGGAACGGGTGTTGCCCCTCCGGTAACGCTACCAGAAACTTTGATTTCTGATGAGTAAAAATATTACCACCATTGTTTTAAGAATGTCAAGTGGTGGAGGTGAACGGGATCGAACCGATGACCTCCTGCTTGCAAAGCAGGCGCTCTCCCAACTGAGCTACACCCCCTAAATGGTGCTATATGGTGGGCCTAGGTGGAATCGAACCATCGACCTCGCGCTTATCAGGCGCGCGCTCTAACCTTCTGAGCTATAGGCCCATACAGTGTCTATATTATACCCACTATCAGCCCAAAAACATTGCAACTAACACAGTTCTGAGACTGTATAAGCCTGCAAAAGTTAAATAAAATAACTTAAATGTTCTTGGCATGTCAAGTTGAAGAGAATATATGCATCCTTTGTTTGACTTTAATAATAATGAAGTTTAAACTTATCATCTATGAAAAAACAGCTAAAAGACACAATTCTTGAAGCATTTAAGAAGCTTGGTATTGATCAAGATGAAATAATAATAGAACTTCAAAGAGAAGAATCTTTTGGCGATCTATCTACGCCTGTTGCAATGACTCTCTCAAAGAATCTTAAAAAACCTCCAAAGAAAATTGCAGAAGAGATAGTAAATGCAATTGATAAAAAAAATATTTTTGAGAAAATCGAGATTGCAGGACCAGGATTTATTAATTTTACTTTCTCAAAAAATTATTTGAACTCAGAGATAAAGCAATTAATTAAAAACGGTTCGAAGTTTTTAAGAGAAGATATCGGCAAAGGTAAAAAAATCCAGATTGAGTTTGTGAGTGCGAATCCTACAGGACCTTTGCATCTCGGACATGGCAGAGGCGCTGCATTTGGAGAGGCGCTTGCAAACCTGCTTAAAGCAGGAGGTTACAAGATTGATAAGGAGTATTACATTAATGATGCCGGCAGACAGGTGCGTCTTCTTGCACTGTCAGTATTTGCAAAATATAAAGAACTGATTGGTGTAAATTATCCCTTCCCGGAAGAAGGTTACAAGGGAGAATACATAAAAGATATTGCTCAAAAAATTATTGAAAAAGAGGGAAGTAAATATTCATCTGCAACATTCGAAGAGGCAGGAGATTTTTTCACGGAGTTTTCATATAAATCTTCTCTAACAGACATTAAAAAAGATCTTGGGGATTTCGGGATAACATTTGATGTATGGCAAAGTGAAAAAGACCTTTATAAAAACGGCGAAATTGAAAAAGCAATTTATGATTTAAGAAAACATGGATATATATATGAAAAAGACGGCGCTGTCTGGTTCAGGGCAACTGACTTTGGCGATGATAAAGACAGGGTTTTAATCAAACAAGACGGGGAATACACTTATTTTGCATCTGATATTGCGTACCATAGAAAAAAGATAGAAAAAAAATTTGATGAGCTTATTGATATATGGGGAGCTGACCATCATGGTTATATAGAGCGCGTTAAGGCGGTAATCCAGGCTCTGGGTTATCCGCGAGAAAGACTCAGGGTGCTCCTTGTTCAGATGGTCTTGCTCTTAAGAAGCGGAAAGCCTGTTCAGATGTCAAAAAGAGCAGGAGAGTTTGTAACTCTAAGAGAGGTCATGGATGAGGTTGGCGCTGATACAACAAAATTCATTTTCCTGACACGAAGGTCTGACAGTCATCTTGAGTTTGACCTTGAAGTTGCAAAAGCACAGTCTTCTGAAAATCCTGTTTTTTACGTTCAGTATGCAAACGCCAGGATAAACAGCATTTATTCGCATGCGAAGACACAGGGAATAAAGATTGAGATCCCTGAGAATGCAGACATGAGCCTGTTAACAGAACCTGAAGAGATAAAAATCGTAAAGAAGCTGCTTTCATATCCTATGGTTTTTGAAGGAGCTGTTATCTCACATGAGCCGCACAGGATTACATTTTATTTACAGGAACTTGCAGGGATGTTTCATCCTTATTATCATAAATATAAAGTTGTTACAGACGAACCTGAACTTACAAATGCAAGACTTGCACTATGTGAGGCAATAAGGATTGTTCTAAGAGACAGTCTGGAAATACTGGGCTTAAGCGCTCCGGAGAGAATGTAAAAATTGACTTTTTGAATTTGAGTTTTGGTATAATAAAATTCCTATGTTAAAGAAGACAGAAAAAATATGGATGGATGGAAAATTTGTTGATTGGGACAATGCCAATGTGCATGTTTTGACACATGCGCTTCATTATGGTCTTGGGGTGTTTGAAGGAATAAGATGCTATGAGACTGAAAACGGCCCTGCCATATTCAGACTGCGCGAGCATGTTGAACGTTTATTTTCATCAGCGCACATTTTTATGATGGAAATTCCTTATACGAAGGATGAAATTGAAAAGGCAATAATAGAAACAGTAAAGATAAATAAAATAAAAGAATGTTATATCAGACCAATTGCATTTATAGGATATGGTGAAATGGGATTATATCCAAAGGACAATCCGGTATCTGTTACAATTGCAGCTTGGCCATGGGGAGCATATCTTGGGGATGACGGTATCAATAAGGGGATCAGAGTAAAGGTATCCTCATTCGTAAAAAACCATGTTGATTCACAGATGGGCAGGGCTAAGGTGTCCGGTTATTATGTGAATTCGCAGCTTGCAAAAAAAGAAGCTGTCTCATGCGGATATCATGAGGCGCTTTTGCTTGATGCAGAAGGTTATGTTTCAGAAGGAAGCGGAGAAAATGTTTTTATTGTAAGAAACGGCAAACTGAAGACAACCCCTCTTACCTCAATACTTGAAGGCATAACAAGAGACAGCATAATGCAGATTGCAAAAGATGAGGGGATAGAGGTTGTTGAAGAGAGATTTACGCGTGACGAGGTTTATATTGCTGATGAGGCTTTCTTTACAGGCTCAGCTGCTGAGATCACTCCGATAAGGGAACTTGACGGAAGGATCATAGGCAAAGGAACTCCCGGTAATATAACGAAAAAAATACAGTCAATATTCTTTGATATTGTTAAAGGAAAGAATAAGAAGTACAACAACTGGCTGACATATGTAAAGTAACCTGCAATAAAAGCAAAAAAGGGGAAAGACCTGAGTCTTGCCCCTTTTTTATTTAAAGGACTTAATTTATTTAATTCCAAGTTCTGCTGCAGATGCTTTAAGATCCGGCACGTTATTTTTAAATGCGTTCATCATAGGGTTTGTTGCTGCCTTTGCACCTTTAATGAACTCATCAACAGTTTTGTATTTTGCAATGAGAATATCTTTTGTTGATTTTGCAACATTGCCGTTATGGCATGCAGCACACTTATCCCACGCTGCTGCAGAAGCAAACGAAGCGAGTCCAAGCACCAGCACAAGCGCTGTAGTGATTGACACGAAATTTTTCATTAATTTTTACCTCCTTTCATCCAAAGTTTTTTATTGCAACTATCATGCCCGTATTTTCAGCAGTGTTTTCTCAGAATATAACAGAAATTACTTCTGATTTGAGGAACTCCTTGCTGTTTTGAGACATATACTAATCATCATATTTTGTAAAATCCTTAAATTAGGCAGATGATTATAAATGAAAACAAAATTTGGAGTCAATACAAATACAAAAAATTTACATTTTATAATTATTATCTTTTAATTAGCGCTGCTTATAGTTGAACAATATCAATCTCTTACCAGTCCAGCTTTCTTTTCATAAGCTTTTCATACATTTTTTTAGGGAGGAAAGCCTGCTGGTGTATCTCATCGCTGTAATATTTTGTTTTTACGGAGAATTTTTGCCTCATCTCACGCGGAGACAAGTTTTTTGAAGCAATTGAAAATGTCCACCAGTTGCCGGCATATGTAGCAAGGGGTGCAGTGTAGATATCAACTACAGGGAATACACTTTTCATGGTTTCCTGCACCTCTATAACAACATCTTTATGAAAATGCAAAGATTCCGAAAGCGTTACATAAAATCCGTTTTCTGTAAGACAATGTTTAATCGATGTGAAAAATTCCTTTGTGAAAAGACTTGTTGCAAAACCTACAATATCAGTTGAATCAACTATTACTGCATCGATATCTGCATTACTGCCCTTAACAAATTCAGCGCCGTCCATGCACTTTATCTCAACTCGTGGATTATCAATATCGCAGGCAACTGTTGGGAAAAACTTCTTAGAAATATTGATGACTTCCTCATCAATCTCAATGAAATAAACCTTCTCAACACTCTTGTGTTTTAATATCTCTCTTACAGCTCCGCCGTCTCCGCCTCCAATAACGATAACTTTTTTTGGAGCAGGATGCGCATGCAGAGCTACCTGGGTCAGCATCTCATGGTAAAAGAATTCATCCTTTTCTGTTATCTGAACAACTCCGTCAAGAACAAGCATTTTACCAAAGTGAGAATTCTGTATTACTTCTATTTCCTGATATTTGCTTTTCCCTTTATAAAGAATATTTTCAACCTCATAGCTGTATTGTATTGGCGCAAATGGATCTTTTTCGTAAAATTTTATCATGTTATCCTCCTGAAAATAATTTACGGTTCAAAATTTAGAATTGAATCATATAAGAACTGTCTTTGGAATTGAAAACCCGTTAAATTCTGAAGCATATGATATTGTGTAAGCTCCGCCTGCCAGTATAAGCACCAGACTTCCAATCTCGGGTTCCGGCAGAAAAATTTCTTTGTCTATGACATCAAAACTGTCGCAGCTTGGGCCTGCAAGCGTCCATTTCTTTTTGGTTTTTGTATCCCTTGAACTTTCAACAAGATAGGTATATTTTATTCCCCCGATGCTTTCCATTAGACCATTGAAAACTCCAACATCAATATAAAGCCAGTTATCGCCGTCTCTCTGAGCCTTGCCAATTACAGATGCAGCAAATATTCCGGCATCACCTATAACAGATCTGCCGGGTTCAAGGATGACTTTTACATTTTTTGGAAATCTCTCATATATAATGCTGTCAATGTTTTTTTCGATAGTTTCAACACCAACGACATTTTTGATGTAATTTATAGGGTAGCCGCCGCCAATATCAAGAAAGCTCAGCCTCAGACCTCTTTTTGATGCAAGATCAAAAACTGTTTTTGCCTTATCAAGAGCTGAATTCCAGTTGTACATATTTGTGCATTGAGAACCTACGTGAAAGGTAATTCCCACAGGGTTAAGCTTCTTCTCTTTAGCGTAGGATAAAAGTTTTATTGCTGTATCTTGCTCTACTCCGAATTTCTTACTCAAAGGCCATTCACTTCCTTCATTAGGCACGGCAAGTCTTACATATACATTTGCACCAGGTACAAACTTTGCCATCTTGTCAACTTCGTCAAAAGAATCATAGGCAAAATAATTTACACCGTAAGACTGCGCTATCTTCAGAAATTTGAATGATTTAACCGGATTGCTTGTAATCATTCTGTCCGACTTAACTCCAATGGAAGCAAGCACTTCAAGCTCACCTTCAGAGGCAATCTCAAATCCAAGGTTCAGCTTATTAATGAACTTAAGCACTTGGATATCGGGATTAGCCTTAACAGCATAAAAGACCATTGAATTTTTTATATTCTGGCCTATAAGAGATACTTTTTCCCTGACCTTCTCTTTGTCTATCAGAAGAACAGGAGTGGTTATATTTTTTTTATCAAGATGTTTGAGCGCTTTAAACAACATTGTCTTAGAAACAATGTTTGTGTGAGATTTTTCTATCTTAAATGTTCTTGGCATAAGTCCTCTTTCAAAATAAATAGATTAAAATTATAAACCAAATGATATGTTTTTATGCAATATTTTTTAACTCAACAGTCAGCATTTTTTATTTAATTTTTTCCAGTGTTTTTTTAACAGTATTAAG
Source organism: Nitrospiraceae bacterium (assembly GCA_021373015.1). NCBI lineage: Bacteria > Pseudomonadati > Nitrospirota > Nitrospiria > Nitrospirales > Nitrospiraceae > Nitrospiraceae bacterium. Next base: position 31,263 of record JAJFTJ010000014.1, on the reverse strand, counting down.
GATCTCAGTAGGTGATATAGGCTTGGAAACAAATTCCTGTCCCTCCTGAAATAACTGGTTTCTCTTTATTATATCCATAGGATATCCGCTCATGAAAATAGCTTTTATGTCAGGCTTAATTGCTTTCATTTCGTAAAAAGCTTCTTTTCCGCTTTTCCCAGGCATTATCAAGTCAAGCAGTACCAGTTTTATTCTATCTTTATTTTTATTGAAGATATTCACTGCCTCTTCACCATTTTCAGCGCTAAGCACCTTGTAATCAAACTCTTTCAGTACAGAGAAGATAAGATCTCTTACTGGTTTATCATCCTCAGCAAGCAGTATTATCGTCCCTTCACCATGTACAGGAGCAGAAAGCTCCTTAGTATAAGATTTTGCCACATCTATTTTTTCGAGCGGGAAATATATCTGAAAAGTTGTCCCTTTTGAAGGTTCGCTGGATACGTGAATATATCCATTGTGCTGCTTGACTATGCCATATACTATTGAAAGCCCAAGCCCCGTGCCTTTGTCGACATCCTTTGTAGTGAAAAAAGGCTCGAATATTTTTTTAGTTGTCACTTCATCCATGCCTGCCCCTGTATCAGAGAATAATATTCGCGCATATGCTCCAGGCTTGGCATACCTGTACATATCTATGAATCTATCGTCAATGGTTACTATGTCTGTTCCTATTACTATGCGGCCTCCGTTTGGCATAGCATCTCTAGCATTGGTCGCAAGATTTACAAACACTTGTTCCACCTGTCCAATATCTGCTAGTATAACTATATCTTCGTCTGTGAGCTCTGTCCTTAAATCAATGTTCTCGCCAATTAATCTGCCAAGCAGACTTTCTAGTTCTTTTATTATTTCATTAAGGTGAACAGGAAGTATGTCCATCGTCTGTTTTCTTCCGAATGTGAGCAGTCTTTTGGTCAAATTTGCAGCTCTGTCAGTTGATGCAAGTATCGGGTCTACATAAGCCAGCAAAGGACTGCCCTTGGGGGTTTTTATCTTAAGAAGACTGGCATAACCTATAATTGCTGTGAGTATATTATTAAAATCATGCGCTATTCCTGCTGCAAGCTGGCCAATAGCCTCTATTTTTTGAGCATGAAGAAGTCTGGCTTCAAGTTTTTTGTGTTCAGTGAGATCATGTGCAAGCACAACCTCCGCGCGCCTGCCTGCAAAATCGATGGTGTGCGATATAATTTCAACATCAAGAATTTTGCCGTCTTTTTTTCTATGCCGCCATGTCCCGGCAATGTCAAGGCCGTTGTCAACCTGTGATACATTCTCTAGAAGTCTTGGTATGTCATCACTTGGACGGATATCCTTGATTGTCATGGAGAGGAATTCATCTTTCGTGTAGCCGTATTTTTCTATAGCGGAGTTATTCACATCAAGAAATGCAAGAGTCTCAAGGTCATATATCCACATTGGGTGAGGGTTATTCATAAACATAAGATTATATGCAGTCTCTGTTTCATAAAGAATTTTTTCAGTCTCTTTCTGTCTTGTTATATCGTAAAGAACTCCCTGAACAAATAAAGGATTCCCTGAGCTGTCGCAGATGTTGCTTACGTGTTCACGGAGCCATTTTACTTTTTTGTTTTTGGCTAATATGCGGTATTCGCGCTCCAGAGAACAGCAGGGTTTAGTGCGGATATCTTCTATGCTCTTTGAGATTTTAACAAGGTCATCAGGATGTATGATCTCATCCCATCTTAAACGTCCGGCAATAAAGTCTTCTTCTTTATACCCTGTTATGGGTTCGACAGCTCCATGTAAAAAAACAGGTTTAAAAAACAGAGTGCCCTGATATGCTATCCCGTGGAAATGGTCGAGAAACAATCTGTAGCGTTCTTCAGTTTCCTTAAGTTTCTGATCCGCCGCGTTTATTGAACGAAAATAATTCCCTATGCGTGTTACTCCAAAAAGCATGAGGCAGGAGATGATAAATGCTATAAATTCAGGAACAGAAAAGGATATAGAAGGACCTGAAATAATATGTTGGATAAAAGATAAAATCCTGCGTACTGCCATGAGCAGCATTGCTGCTGCAATAAGAATCCATGCAGTTTTGCGTCCGGTAATCTTGATTAAAAGCAGTGCATATACAGATGCAGCCAGCTGAAACAATATTGAGAGTGCAAATATTAAAACCGCTGTAATATTATGCGCCATATTTATTTTATATTTGGGTAAAGCTTTTTCATGCAATCAGGACAGATGCCGTGTGAAAACTCTGCATCAGTTCTGTCGCTTATATACTCCTCGATTGCAACCCATGATTTTTCCCCGTGCTCTGCTGCCTTCTTCGTTCGTATTTTTTTGCAGCTGGAACAGATTGGAAGTATGCCTTCCAGTTTTCTGATCTGCTGCTGTGCATTCTGTAATTCCTCTATACTGGAAATCAGTTTTTTACCTAAAAAAAATGTTATGAACAAACCTATGGCCAGAAATATGAGGTGTATAATGAATGTATTAAGCTGGTGAGCTCTGATTATTTTATAAAAAGGTTCATAAGAAAAGTTGACAGTTATTCCGCCTCTGATATCGCCTTCTTTATATCCCTGTTTCCCATGACATTTCAAGCAAGGCTTTTCAACTTTTAACGGAGCCATATATCTGAATGTTGATTTTTCACGGGATCCGATCACAGCATATTCTTCTTTTTTGTCTTTTTCAAAATTCTCAAGGGCTTTTGTTTCCCATTCATCAGCCTTATTTGCAGGTCTTAGCAGTTTGAGACTTGTAATATGTACCTGTATCCCCTGTTTTTGCTGGAGAACCTCTGAAATAAGTCTTGTCATATAGGCAGGATTTACTTTGGTGAGTTTCATCCCGTTTGTTGCTGTGAGATCTCTTAATGGATCGTCCAGATAAAGGTTTGGCATAAACCCCTTAGTTACAGGAACATAAACTCCGTTATGATCTGCGTTCCATCTTCTTGCTGCAACAAAGGTCTGGAAGAATGAGCGTCCCATTGCAGCAGCGAGTTCCTCGTGTTTTGTATGAAGTTCGCCGAGCGTTACATGGAGGGATGCAACAGTAACCATTATGAGAAAAAGGCCTATTGTCACAAGGTAGTTTTTTGCCTGGACAAGTGTTTTCATTCTTCTCCAATAAACTGGATTTGTTAATAATATTATAACACTATAACATTGATTGCTATCAGAAGAAACCTTTGTTGACAGTGTTCTGCATAAAAATAGATAATTAAACATGAAGCAGAGATTTAATGCATTTGGTTCCTATATGAAGAAAAAATTCGGAGCTCCTGTTTACAAAGTAAATGTCGATGCAGGCTTCACATGTCCCAATAGAGACGGCACGCTCGGCTTCTCAGGCTGTATCTACTGCAACAACGAGAGTTTCAAACCGAGTTCCTGCAGGCCAGCGCTAACAATAAAAGAACAGATAAAAAGCGGCATTGAATACATGAGCAGAAGGTATAATGTCCAAAAATTTCTTGTCTATTTCCAGCCATATTCAAACACATATGCTTCTGTAGAAGTTTTGGAAAAGCTCTACACAGAGGCTTTGCAAGAACCGTCAGTCATAGGGCTGGCAATAGGAACCAGACCTGACTGCATTGACGAAGATAAGATTAAACTGCTTCAAGAACTGGCAAAAAAATATTTTGTACTGGTCGAATACGGAGTCCAGTCAATCTATGAAAAAAGCCTTGAATTTATACAGAGAGGACATGACTATAAGACATTTCTGGATGCAGTTTCATTAACGCAGGGGAAAGGAATTTTTATCGGAGCTCATCTGATTGCTGGTTTTCCAACTGAAACGAGGGAAGAGATGTTGAGCATGGCGGATGAAATCTCGACAACAGGAATAGAATTTCTCAAGATTCACCAGCTACAGATAATTAAGGATACACCCTTGGCTCTCATGTATAAAGAAAAGCAGTTTCACACATTCGGCTATGAAGACTATATTGATTTTGTGGTCGATTTTATAGAAAGGCTTTCACCTGATATTGTGCTTCAGAGGCTTTTTGCAACAGCGCCGGATGAGATATTGATTGCTCCAAGATGGGACAGAAGCAGGCATGGACTTACTCTCGATATCGAAAAAAGATTTGAAGAAAGAGGCGCATTTCAGGGGAAAAAGTACAAGGCATTGCTAAGATCATCTGTGTGAGAGTTCTTCAACCTTTTTTCTTAGCTCATCTGCAAAAAACTGATGGTTATCAATATTCTCCTGTTTTTTAGTAAAATCCATTTCATCCGGATTTAGAGCCTTTCCGAAATTAATTATTATTTTTTTTGGTTTTATTATAAACGAGCCTGCTGGCATTGCCTCAAAACTGCCTTTTATAAAACATGGGACAACAGGCACATCCATTTCGATTGCCAGAACACCTATGCCTTTTTTGAATTCCATCAGTTTTCCGTCAAAAGACCTTCCGCCTTCAGGGAAGATACAGAGATTCTTGTTCATCCTCAATGCGTATGCCGAGAGCTGAAGCGCCTTGGTAATATACATGTCAGGGTCAATCTGTATAACATGCGATATCCTTGCAAAGCATGACGCCAATTTATTTTTAAAAAATTTTCTGAGCCCCAAAAAATAAAGATTTTTAAAAACATCAAAGGGCATTGCAGCAGCAATAAGAAAAGCGTCCAGAAAACTGCAGTGATTAGCTGCAATAATGAATTTTGTTTTTAAGAGATTATTAATCCCTTTTACTTCAAGTCTGAAGAAAAGCTTTGCAGATAACTTAATAAGTAAAAGAAGCAGTGATAAGACAGCCCATTCGATTCTGTTTTGCTTCAGGCCAACGGCTTTTTTCTCGATGTCAGCAGGCTCCTGAAGGAGTATTCCTGTGAATCCAATCTCATCAGGAATTGCAGTAATATCTGCTGCATCCTGCTTTAACCTGAATGCTTTAATTTTTTGGAAAAGTTCTTCCACTGTCTGTATGTCTGTAAAGAATGTTACAGGAAGATTTAACGAGAATTCTTTTTCAAGGCAGGCTATAAGCTCTATTTTTTTTAAAGAATCAAATCCAAGGTCGAACTCAAGATTGTCTTTTGCTTGGACAGCAATGTGCTCGTGTGTCACTGTCTTAATGCATTTCAATAGATGTTTTCCTGTTTTATCATCTATCAATAGAATGTCATCCCCTGTTTTTTCTTTTACAGTGTCAGGTTTGATAAGGTCTTTGATCATGAACCGTCTTAATTTCCCGAGCGGAGTTTTTGGAAGAGATTCTGTATAAAGCGTGAACCCTTTAATGCGCATATATTCAGGAAGGGTATGCGAAATTTTATTTGTTTTCCATTTTAAATGTTCAAGAATATTCGAAATATGATTTTTCTTTGCATATTCAAAATCAGGAACAATAACTGCGTGCAAAAAATCCCCGCTTTTTTGTCCTCCTGCTTCTGTAACGCATATCTCCTTGATTAAAGGTATTTTTAAATATGTCTTTTCAATTTCCACAGGATAAATATTTTTGCCTGAAGAAAGGACAATAACTTCTTTAATGCGGTTGGTTATATAGAGATAATTTTCTTTATCCAGAAATCCTATATCGCCTGTGAAAAACCAGTTGTCTCTTATCACCTTGTTTGTCTCATCGGGATTTTTGTAATAACCTTTCATTACCATTGGGCCTCTTACGGCAATCTCACCCTGCTCGCGGGTTTCTAAGATTTTTCCTGTTGCTGTGTCGATGATTCTTATTTCAACTGAAGATAACGGTTTTCCAACAGAGCCGATCTTTGATCTGCTTATCGGATTAAAAGTAAGAACAGGAGATGTTTCAGTCAGGCCGTAGCCTTCAATAACAGTAAATCCTATTCCTTCGAGGTCTCTCATTACCTGTGGATCAAGTCTTGCCCCTCCGCTTGCCATAAGTCTGAACTGTTTCCCGAGTTTTTTGTGAACAGAAGAGAAAAGCATCTTTCCAATATTCAACCCTGACATTATTCTGAGTACTTTACAGACGCCTAATCCAGCGCTGATAATCGAAGAAAAAGGAAATGGAAGCTGTTTAATTTTTGTTGTAATATTGTTTCTGATTAATTCGAGCAGCTGCGGCACTGCAAGCAAGATCGTAACAGACTTATCATGTATTGATGAGATAATGTCAGAACCTTTAAGGCTGGGTGAATATACAACTCTTCCTCCTAGTATCATAGGAACTATGAATGTACACATAAAAGGATATGTGTGGTGAAGCGGCAGGACAGAAAGCACGCTGTCGGATTCTTTAATAATTCCGGACTTGATAACAGCGTCTGCATCGGACAAAAAATTCTTGTGTATAAGCATCACGCCTTTTGGAATGCCTGTTGTTCCTGAAGTGTATATTATCGACGCAACATCCTCGAATTTTACTTCTGGAAGATCAAAGCAGACGTTTGATTCAATCACGAGTTTGAATTCAGGCGAGTCGAAATTTATTTTTTTTGTTTTTACTGAATTACTGATATTTGCCGCTGTTTTATCACTGCAGAAGACGATTTCGGATTCAGAATCAGCAAGAAGATTTTTTACAGCATCAGGAAGAAGCTGTGCGTCTATCGGAACAGCAATCCCTCCGGCCATGATGATCCCTGTATAAGCAATGCACCACTCTGGGCGGTTCTCCGAAATGATTGCTATTCGGTCGCCTTTTTTTAACCCAGAATTTAGAAGATGCGCTGCAATTGATCTTGAGCTGGTGATAAAATCATTGTAAGTTACTGAATGCCATGTTGAATCAAAATAATTGAACGCAATTTTCTGTCCGAACATTTCCTGATTTTTCAGAAAAATTTCATGAATAACAGTGTTTTTCATTTCAGTGGTATTTTGCCTGTTCGCATTTGCGAATTCAACGGCAAAATAAATTCGTTATTACAATGGTCAATAATATTTTATTAAAACAGCAAGGAGCATGCTATGTTATAATTTATTTCATTCTTTATTTAAGTTTTTAGGGAGGAGTTATGATACCGCAGTTAAAATTCAACGAGAGCGGGTTAATCCCAGCAATAGTGCAGGATGCAAGTACAAACGATGTGCTGATGATGGCTTATATGGACAAGACCTCGCTCGAAAAAACACTGAACACAGGATTTACCCACTTCTGGTCCCGTTCAAGAAAAAAATACTGGATGAAAGGCGAGACCTCAGGGCATGTTCAGGCTGTTCAGGAGATATGGTACGACTGTGATGAGGATACTCTTTTAATAAAGGTCATCCAGCACGGAGCAGGCGCATGCCACACTGGAAACAGAACCTGTTTTTACAGGAAGATAACAAAAGAATAAATTATTCCGCAGTTCAGTTTTTTCTGTTGTCATTATTAATGTATTCTGCTCCCAACTATATTTTCTGATCGTGTTCACAAACAAAAATCTCAGAAACAAAGTTTCACTATGCAGCTGCAAAGCATAGAAATTTTTTACTTCAATGTGATAAATTAATGCAACTTGCTTAGAAAAGAGGGAGTACATAGATGATCAAGAAAAAGAAAAAATATGTTGCTGCTATTGTAGGAGCAACAGGCGCAGTCGGAAATGAGATGATTGCAACTCTTGAACAGAGAGACTTTCCTGTTGAAAAATTAAGACTTTTTGCATCAGAGAGATCAGAGGGAAAAACACTCGAATTTCACGGGAAGAATGTGTCTGTTGAATCGCTGAAAGAAGATTCTTTTAGGGGGATTGATATAGCGCTTTTTTCTGCAGGCGCGGAACGCTCGAAGATATGGGCGCCGATCGCGGCAAAATCAGGATGTGTTGTTGTTGATAATTCCAGCCAGTGGAGAATGGACCCCGAGGTTCCTCTGGTTGTGCCTGAGGTGAACAAGCACGATATTAAAAAGCATAAGGGAATAATCGCAAATCCAAATTGCTCGACCATACAGATGGTTGTTGCCTTAAAACCAATACATGATGCGGCCAGGATAAAACGTGTTGTTGTAACAACATTCCAAGCGGTCTCGGGTACAGGGAAGAAAGCAATGGATGAACTTCTCCATCAGACAACAGATATCCTGAATTTTAAAGAGATAAAATGCAATGTCTATCCGCACCAGATAGCATTCAATGTTCTCCCGCATATAGATAAGTTCCTTGAGAACGGATATACGAAAGAAGAGATGAAGATGGTAAATGAGACAAAAAAAATAATGGGAGACAATTCCATCAAAGTCACTGCAACAACAGTGCGTGTTCCTGTTTTCAGATGCCATTCAGAGAGCGTAAACATAGAGACAGAAAAAAAACTTACTGCTGTTGATGTGAGAGTGATACTTTCCAAAGCTCCTGGCATTATTGTTTTTGATGCGCCTGAAAAAAATATCTATCCTCTGCCGGTTGCAGCTGCAGGAAGAGACGAGACATATGTCGGCAGGATACGGGAAGACGAATCCATAGCAAACGGGATAAATCTCTGGGTTGTGTCTGATAACCTGAGAAAAGGCGCAGCGCTTAACGCCGTTCAGATAGCAGAAGAACTTATCAAGATGGCAGAGCAGCGGTAATTTAGTTCGATATTTAATAAAAGACTGGCGAGGTTAATATTTGCAGGGTTAGGATTCTCGCTCATTCTCGCTCCGATAAAATCGGGATTGCAAGTTATCCTGAAAGCTTTCGGGATAAATCCGCTCGAACACCAAACCTGTGAATGAAGATTAATTCAATTATGCAGATTAAACTTTCAACAGGAAAAAGTTTTAACGCATCTTCTGATGAGAGCCTCCTTATTGCCCTGAAAAAAAACAAGATATACCTTAATGCGCATTGCGGCGGCAAAGGCACATGCGGCAAGTGCAAAATTCAGATACTTGAAGGCGATTACAGATCAGAACAAACAGGAAAACTTTCAAAGACAAATAAAGATAAAGGCATTTTGCTTGCGTGCCGGACATTCCCCAAGACAGACATGCTGATAGAAATTCCTGAGGATTCAAAACTTGTTATCGGCGATAAGATCGCTATTTCAAGATCAGGAGATCTTGCTGAACTTTTCAAAAAAATGGACGGCGTAATCACGCCTTTGGTAAAAAGACTCGACCTTAAGCTTACTCCTCCAACAATCGAAGATAACATCAGCGACCTCGAGAGAATAAAAAGAGAACTGCTTCTAAATGGAATCAGCGAGATACATTTTCCTTATGACTTTATTCTTAGCTTTGCAGACAAGGCAAGAAAGCGCGCTTGGTCAATAAATCTTGCATATTATGATGAAGAAGCGCTTTTTATCGATGAAGACTCAGGAAAACACAGATACGCTGCTGCAGTAGATATAGGGACAACAACAATAGTCGTATATTTAGTTGATTTAAATACAGGAAAGCTTATTGATACAGGCTCAACCTATAATTCTCAGATCAAATTCGGAGATGACGTCATCACCAGAATTATTTACGCCACTGAAAAAAACGGACTTAATGAACTGAGAGAAGAAGTTGTCGAAGATATAAACGACATTATCCAGACCATTATCGAAACTCACAATCTTAAAAACAATTCGATCGAATCAGCAGTTATCTCAGGCAATACAATAATGTTGCATATATTTTGGGGCCTTGACCCAAGACATATAAGAGAAGAACCCTATATTCCGACAGCTAATTTTTTCCCGTTGTGGAAGGCGGATAAGGCAAATATCCAGATTAATTCAAGTGCGCCTGTTTATACACTGCCATGCATTGCAAGTTACGTGGGCGGAGATATTGTCTCTGGAGTGCTTGCATCTAATATGCACCGAAGCAAAGACATATCTTTGTTTATGGATATTGGCACAAACGGCGAGATCGCAATAGGAAATAATGAATGGCTTGTAACAGCAGCGTGTTCGGCAGGTCCGTGTTTTGAAGGAAGCGGAATAAAACACGGAATGCGGGCAACTGAAGGTGCAATCGAGGATGTAAAGCTTGATGCTGATACATTTGAGCCCAAACTTAAAGTTATAGGGAATGTAAATCCTTCAGGAATCTGCGGATCAGGAATGATTGATGCCATTGCAGAGATGTTCTTAAAAGGCGCTATAGACATGAAAGGGAAATTTGTAACCTCCCATAAAACTGACAGGATACAGAAATCAGAAGATGGGATGGAGTTCGTGCTATACAAAGGCAAAAGGGATATTGTACTCACAGAAGTTGACATTGAAAACATTCTAAGAGCAAAGGCAGCGATGTACGCAGGGGTTTCTCTGCTCATAAAAGAAGTTGGTTTTACTCTCGATAACATAGAGCACATCTATATTGCAGGCGGCTTTGGGAATTTTCTTGATGTTGAAAAAGCAGTCATACTCGGAATGCTCCCTGACCTTCCAAGAGAAAAGTTCAAGTTTCTCGGCAATACATCTATAACAGGAGCATATCTTTGCGTACTCTCAGAGAGGCTTCGGAAAGAGGCAGAGGATATTGCGAGAAAAATGACCTACATAGAACTTTCAACCTCAAGGAATTTTATGGACGAATATATGTCAGCTCTCTTCCTCCCGCATACGAATATAGGGCTCTTCCCGACAGTGCAAGGATTGCTGAAAAGGTAAGGTAATTCAATATTCCCCTTAAGGTGATTCTGATGTGGCAATCCCTTCAAATGATTTATAATAAACTATGAAGCTTTTGATGCATATCTGCTGTGCAAACTGCAGTCTGTACCCAGTCAGGAAACTGGCTTCTGAAGGAATATTTGTGAAAGGCTTGTGGTTTAACCCCAATATACACCCGCACACTGAATATACACTTAGGCTTGATGCAGTAAAAAATTTAAGCAGAATGTGGGGGCTTGAGATCGAATTTGTGGATAATTATGGACTGAGAGATTTTCTGAAAGTGACTTCCAGTGATATCGAGAACAGATGCGAGAAATGTTACAGGATGAGACTTGAGGAGACAGCAAAGAAAGCAAGAGAGATGAATATGGACGGATTCACAACTTCCATGCTCGTCAGCCCATACCAGAAATTCGACATAATAGTCGATGTCGGAAAAAGAATGCAGGATAAATATTCTGTTGAATTCTTTATGCAGGATTTCAGGCCAGGGTATAAAAAAGGCGTTGAACTTTCGAAAGAACTTGGTCTTTACAGACAGAAATACTGCGGCTGCATCTTCTCAGAGGAAGAAAGATACATGGGGAAAAAGAATAATGTCAGAGAATAGCAGCTGTAAAAAATATGCAGTCTTTATAGCAGCGATATTTTTTATCTTCTCTTTTTTGTTCAATGCATATGCTGAAACAATAAGGGTGCTGATACTTGAAGAGAGTTTCAACAAGATACCTGAAAAAAACGAGTATCTTGAAAAGATCGGTGAAAAACAAAAAGGTGAACTGCTTGCTAACGGGATTCATTATAAGGGGGATATAGAGGTTTGGCAGGGGACAAACGGTCTTTATGTTATTGCTGAAATACCATTTGAGGATTATGTCAAGGATGTTGTTTTTGCAGAGGTTGGCAGCAAATGGGAGGTTGAGGCTTTAAAGGCACAGGCAGTTGTTTCAAGGACGTATGCTTTATATCACAAGAATGCCAATGGCAAGTCTCTTTATCATATAACATCTTCAGTTCTGCATCAGGTTTATAAGGGTGATATTTTTGATCCTGCAATAGCCACTGCAGTTGAAAAAACCGCAGGCGAGGTTCTCACATATGAAGGAAAGATCATTGAGGCATTTTATCATTCAACATGCGGAGGAAAGACTGAACTTCCTGATGAGGTCTTTGGTAAAAGTTTTCCATTTTTAAAGTCAGTAGAGCCTGTTTGTGAGACATCACCATATAAATTATGGGATAGAAGAATCCCTGCTGCTGAGATAGAAAAAGCATGCAATGTGCAGAGCATTAAAGACATTATTATAAAAACATTCACATCAACAGGGAGAGTGAATGAATTGGAGATAATCACTGAGACAGGCAAAACAACGATTAAGGCGACAGAATTAAGGAGACTGCTTGGCTGGCAGAGACTGCCAAGCACAAGTTTTACAATATCCAAAGAGAACGGCTCTGTTTTTTTTGAAGGCAAGGGATATGGTCACGGTGTCGGACTTTGCCAGTGGAGCGCTCTTGAGATGGCAGGCAAAGGAATGAATTACAAAGATATTCTAGCCTATTTTTATCCAGGAACAAAAATAAGAATTCATGAAGGACATAAATAATATTAACGTCCTGAAAGTCGCTGATTTTGACTTTAGCCTGCCTGAAGAACTCATAGCGTTAACCCCGTCAGAAAAAAGAGATGAGGCCAGACTTATGGTGCTTCATAAAGACGGAGGAATAGAGGAAAGGCAATTTCATGATATCCACGAATATCTTAATGAAGGCGATATGCTTCTGCTTAACAACACAAAAGTCTTTCCTGCAAAACTCACTGGAACAAAACCAACAGGAGGAAAGATAGGCTTTCTTTTGGTAAACGAGATTGCAAAAGATGAATGGAGCGTGCTTTCAAGGAAAAAGTATACAGGGGAATTAGCAATTGCAGACGGATTTTCAGCAGAGATCACTGACGGCGAGAAAGTCAGATTCAAATATAACGGCGCTTTTATCGAGAATTTATCAAAATATGGAGAAATGCCATTGCCTCCTTATATAAAACGAAAGCCGGAGGCAAGGGATAGGGAATGGTACCAGACAGTTTATGCAAAAGAACTGGGCTCTATTGCTGCTCCGACCGCGGGAATGCATTTTACGCAGGAGCTTATCAAAAAGATCGAGGGCAAAGGAGTAAAAATAAAATATTTGACGCTTCATATCGGCATCGGAACATTCAAACCCATAAAAACAGAAAAAGTTTACGAACATAAGATGGATCAGGAATATTTTGAGATTGAAACAGAATTATTAAATGAGATCAATAATACAAAGGGATCAGGGAAAAAAATCATATCTTCAGGCACAACAACAACGCGCGCTATTGAAGGCTGTCTTAGCGGATACTGCAGATCTGGTGAAAATAAGGAAGGCAGCCGGATAAAAAACAAAAACTCAAAAACTGTCAAGGGATATACTGATATATTTATTTATCCGGGGTATAAATTCAGGGCTGTTGACAGCCTGATCACAAATTTCCATCTTCCACGCTCAACACCATTGATGCTCACATCTGCGCTTTGCGGTTTTAGCAGGCTCAAAGAGGCTTATGAGCGTGCTGTAAAAAGCAGATATAGATTTTTCTCATATGGTGATGCTATGCTTATTTTGTAAAATTATGAGAGACAGATCTTCCTATGAAAGCCCAAGAGAATCATCAGGCAAAAGTATTGTTATAGTAATAGTAATTGTCACATGTACAGTGAGTTTTGCCCTTGGATATTTTGTCGGCAAAACAAATGTAAAAGACAAACAGGAGAAGTATCAGATTGTAGCAGCTTCTGCAAAAGAAGAGGCAGTAAAACCATTACAGGCAGAACAACCAGCGCCAAATGCACAGACAAATCCATCAATAATACTTTCTGATGCTAAGAATGAGAAAACAACTGAACCCAGGCAGCCTGTTCAAGGCAAGGATAAAAAAAATAATTCTGAAACAGTAAAGCAGGAGAAGAAAGACAGCAGCACAGAAGAGAGCGCATCTTCATATACAGTTCAGGCTGGAGCATTCAAGAACCAGAAAGATGCAGAAATTCTCAAAAAGAAACTTGAAAAAAAAGGACATAAAGCTTATATAAAGAAGATGACAGGAGCTAAAAACATAAAGCTGTATAAGGTCAGAGTAGGAAGTTTTGAAGATAAGGAAGAGGCTGAATTTCTTGCAACAAGACTTAAGAAGGAAGGCTTCAAGCCATTTATCACTTCAAAGAATAAAGACGCAGGAAAATAAAAAACAGGCGTTTATGTAAAACAGGAGAAAATACGGTAACACTATCTATTGAACTGGACAGCGAAAAAGAATTTCCTTTCATCTACAGCGGACTTGACAAGAATATAAAGCTGATAGAAGAAACCTTTGGAATAGAAGTGAGCTTCAGAGGCAACAAGATATTCATTAAGGGGAATTCTGAATATGCTAAAAAAGCAGAAAATATGATTAATGAGCTCCGCGAGGTTAGCGCTGAAGGGTATCAGCTGAAGCCGGAAGATATACGTTATGCCCTGAGGGCAATTGCCAAAGGAGACAAGACATCAGTAAAGGATCTTTTTCTTAACAACATACCTGTAGCTTCAAGCAAGCGTTTCATAATCCCAAAAACAGAAGTCCAGCGCAATTATATAGAGGCAATAAAAAAATATGATATTGTGATAGGAATCGGGCCAGCAGGAACAGGGAAAACATATCTTGCTATGGCTATGGCAATAAACGCACTTCTTAAAAAACAGGTAAGCAGGATTGTGCTTGCAAGACCGGCTGTTGAAGCTGGAGAAAAACTTGGTTTCCTGCCAGGCGATATGTTTGAAAAAGTTAATCCTTATCTAAGACCGCTTTATGATGCGCTGTTTGACATGCTTGATGCTGACAAGGCAGGCAAGTTTATTGAACGCGGGATTATCGAGATCGCGCCTCTGGCATTTATGAGAGGAAGAACATTGAATGATTCATTTATAATTCTTGATGAAGCGCAAAATACCACATCTGAGCAGATGAAGATGTACTTGACAAGATTGGGGTTTAATTCGAAAACAGTAATTACAGGGGATATTACACAGATTGATCTTCCTTCGGGAAAGGCCTCTGGTTTAATAGAGGCGGATAAAGTTCTCAGTGAGATAGAGGACATTAAAGTAATATATTTTTCAGAAAAGGATGTTGTAAGGCACAGGCTTGTGCAGGAGATTGTAAAGGCGTACGAAAAATATGAAAAACGGGATTCCTAAAATAGAAGAATTCAAAAAAGAGATTGATGTAAAGCAATACTCTTTGCTGATCGTATTCAGTATTCTTGCTGCTATTGCGATTCAGGGCAAGGCCGGATTAGAAAACCTCATGGGCGGCGTACTTATAACAGGAATCCTTCTTGTTATTTTCTACAGGGACATAATGAGATATAAGCCTGTGTATTTAAAAAATTACAGGATGCTCGTTCTTCTTGGCATCATGATAGTTATCACTCTTCTGTTTGGGAGATTTTTTGGTTATGTGCTCGAAAATCTGGCAAAAGGCTCTGAGTCGATACCTGCTGGAAGCTATGTCTACGGAATACCAATCGCTGCAGGTGCAATGCTTGTTGCGCTCTTATTTGATTTTCATACAGCAATATTCTTTTCATTTATTGTAAGTCTTCTAAGCGGTGTCTGGCTTAATGATGCTGTTTATCCTATCTATTCTTTTGTTGGAAGTCTGACGGCTGCGTTCAGCGTTATAAGATGCAAACGGCGTACAGCTATTTTAAAAGGCGGAGCTTATGTAAGCGTTGTGAATGCTGTCACTGCAATCATACTGATGCTGCTGTCTGGGAATTTTTTAACAGAGATGTCGGCAGCTTCGATAGGGTTTGCATTAATTTCAGGGATAAGTGTAATAGCAATTGTGTCTGTGATGCTCCCAATTTTTGAATACATGTTTAAGGTTACGACTGATATCAGCCTTCTCGAACTCCTTGACCTTGAACAGCCGTTGATGAAAAGTATGATGGTCGAAGCTCCGGGCACATATCACCATAGTGTTATTGTAGGAAATCTTGTTGATTCCACTGCAGAGGCGATTGGCGTAAATCCTCTTCTTGCAAGAGTAAGCGCATATTACCACGATATAGGGAAGATCAAGATGCCGGAATATTTTATTGAGAATCAGGGAATTTCCTTAAATAAACATGACAATCTCACACCTCACATGAGCAGCATGATAATAACCTCTCATGTAAAAGAAGGAGTTGAGCTTGGAAAAGAATATAAACTTCCGGAACCTATAATAGATATAATTCAGCAGCATCACGGAACAAGTCTGATGACTTATTTTTATCAAAAGGCAAAAGATGTTAAAGGTGAAGAAGATTCTGCTGCTGATGAATACAAATATCCCGGGCCCAAACCTCAGACGCGTGTTGCAGCGCTTGTGATGATGGCTGATGCTGTTGAAGCAGCATCGAGAGTCATTATAGAACCAACGCCTGCAAAGATATCAGCGCTGGTTGAGAAGATAATAAACCATATGCTTCTTGAAGGGCAGCTTGATGAATGCGATCTTACACTAAAGGACCTTGCTTTAATAAAGAGCCGTTTCACACATACGCTTGCAGGAATTCTGCACAAGAGAGTTGATTATCCGGGTTTTGATTTTAATAAAAATACTGCCAAGACAAAAGGAAACCCAAAGCGCAGCAATGAAGATTCTTATCACTAACCAACAAGAAAAAATAAAAATAAACGAACCTAAGATTATGAGCTGTTCAAAAAAGGCCATGAAACTTCTTGGTCTGGACAAGTCTGAACTCAGCATTTTGCTTGTGGATGACAGGAAGATGAAGAAATTGAATAAGAAATATCGCAAAATTAACAAGACAACGGATGTGCTTTCATTTCCGTTAGATGACAGGATATTCCTTGGCGATATTGTTATAAGTCCTGAAACAGCAGCAAGACAGGCTGAAGAGAATGATTGTTCATTCTGGGATGAGATGAAATGGCTTATTGTCCACGGCATTCTTCATTTAACGGGATATGACCATGAAAAAAGCCTTTATGCAGAGAGAAAGATGAGATTAAAAGAAAAAGAACTTCTTAGAAAAATGAGAGGATAATGGCAGATGCTTGCAAAGAGAATAATCCCCTGTCTTGATG
The DNA here is from genome assembly GCA_021373015.1 of Nitrospiraceae bacterium. Taxonomy (NCBI): domain Bacteria; kingdom Pseudomonadati; phylum Nitrospirota; class Nitrospiria; order Nitrospirales; family Nitrospiraceae; species Nitrospiraceae bacterium. The sequence continues at coordinate 14,589 of JAJFTJ010000014.1, read as the reverse complement.
TTAGAGACGGAAGAGTGGTCAAAGGCGTTAACTTTGTCAATATAAGGGATGCAGGAGACCCTGTTGAGAATGCAAAATTCTATGATGAGCAGGGCGCTGACGAGCTTGTGTTTCTCGATATAACTGCTTCTCATGAAAAAAGAAATATAATCCTTGATGTTGTAAGAAGAACAGCAGAAGAAGTTTTCATGCCGCTTACAGTCGGCGGAGGGATAAGATCGCTTGAAGACATAAGGGAACTTTTGAGATCAGGCTGTGATAAGGTCTCCATAAATACTGCTGTAGTGAAAGACCCTTTCTTTGTCAGCCGCGCAGCAGAAAAATTCGGCAGCCAGTGCATTGTTGTTGCAATAGATGCAAAGCGGGCAACAAAAGATATGATTTATACTGATAACGAACCATGGATGAAAGAGCCTTCTCTGAAAAGTGTTTATCTTGAAGATATCAAGCCTGAAAAATTAACATGGGCGATATCCACTCACGGTGGAAGAAAGATGACCAGAATAAATGCTGTTGAGTGGGCAAAGAAAATGGAAGAATTGGGTTCAGGAGAAATTTTGCTTACGAGCATGGACAGGGACGGAACAAAAGACGGTTATGACATTGAACTTACAAGAACAATTGCAGAGTCTGTTTCGATCCCTGTGATCGCATCAGGCGGAGTCGGCACACTCGAACATCTATATGATGGTCTTATCAATGGAAAGGCAGATGCAGCTCTTGCCGCATCGATCTTTCATTACAGAGAATACACTGTAAAACAGGCTAAAGAATATCTAAGGGCAAAAGGCGTTTCTGTGAGACTCTGAATTTTTTATTACAAATTCAATCTATAAAAGAGATACGAAAGATATGTTGCGAACGAGACCCATAGAAGATACGGCAGAAGAAGCAGAGAAGATATCTTAGAATAACTCCATACAAAAATCATTATAAGCAAAACCGTAATCCCGATAAGAGCTGAATCCAGAACAGCAAGCCCGAGCATATGCTTTGAAAAAAATATCCAGCTCCATGCAGCGTTTATTGCTCCATTAAGAATATACAGTAGAAATATATGCCAGAAAAATCTCTTTTCTTTTGCGGCCGTTATAAACAAAGCCATCGAGACTGCAGCAAGGATATATATTATTGTCCATATTATTCCTATCACAAATCCCGGAGGAGTAAAAGAAGGTTTTTCCAATGCACCATACCATACAGGAATGCCTTGAGAAGTGAAGCGGCTGCCAAGCATGGAAACAAGCAGATAAAAAACAACTGGGGAAATATATGCGATAATCCTGCTCATTATTATATTCCTTACGGTTAACTGAAGTATATTCCAATATCAGACGAGTGTCAAACAGAAGCTTTTTAAATTAGATAGTTAAGAGCTTACAGATGTAAAATTTTCTTTTTTAAGCTCTATTTTGTAATGGTCAAGAACATGGTTTTCTGAAGGCTCGATCATCAGCTTAGAAATATTTTTTTTGTGATCAACAGAAACTTCGACTTCAGAAATATGCTTTGCATCTGAATATCTTGCGCAGATAGATGCCGAGAGTGAAACAAATTCCTCGCATCCTTCTCCTGAAAGAAGCGCAAGCGGACTTCCAAAATTTTCTACAGTGAGCAGATAATCATTTTCTTTTGCAAGCTTTTCTATGCTGAGATTGTCTTTCTCATCTCTTCCTACAATTAATTTGCATGAAGGCGATAATCTGAAATGTCTGCCGACTCTTAAAAGATGCAGATCATTCAGTGTTGGATTCGGATTATTCATCAAAAGTTCTCTTAATCTTAAAGAATAGTTCGGCTCTGTAAGCAGACATCCGCCTGCAGGCATAGGATAGTCTGTAAGTTCAAATTCTTTTGCAAGCGAGATCTGGTTTTTTCTTGAACGGCCGCTAAAATCATAAAGTTTTTCTCTTTCAATAATCCCATTTATCTCAGGGATTGTAGGTTCAAGTATTTTTGCGCTTAATGGTCTTAAGACGAGACCTTTAACCCCGGCTTCCTTGTCGATTTTATATAAAGTATTTTTCATCTGGCTCATGGGCCTCTGGCCAACAACCTCTCCTGTAATTATGAAATCCGCATTGGTTATTTTCATGAATTCCTTTGCTTCTTTAAGCATTAGTATCCTGCAGTCAATGCAAGGGTTCATGTTCCTGCCATGCCCGTGTTTTGGATTTTTTACAATATCAATGAATTTGTCGGCAAGATGAGAAAGTTTTATTTCAAATCCGAATTTTTCTCCAGCAGAAAAAGGATCTTTTGAGCAGGATGATTTGTCCGATGCATCACATCCAAAATGCGTGAGAAATTTCACTGCTGTTACCTCAATGCCCTGACGCAGCACTGCAAGTATCGCAAGCGTGCTGTCAAGCCCGCCTGAATAAAGAGCTATTGCAGTGTGTTTCTTTTTGGTGTTCATAACGGTTTATTTTAAAATATTAAGGGGAAAAAATGGGGAGTTATGATGGAGAATATCTTTGTCTGTGGTACCTGATTGGGTACGCTTCGTTATCGGTCTCCAACAGTTAACCCATATATTCTTATAAAATAAGTAGCCAAGGCGGTAAATACCACTACAGCGAGTGAAGCGACGAGTCTAAAAGGAATTACTTGGTCCTGTGATTGCATGAGCATATCAGGCTTCAATACCCAGTCAACTACTCGGTCTCCCTTTGACACAAGGTACCCGGATGCAAATAACGAAAACCCCTTAACAAAATCACTGAACTTGTTTGCTTCATGTCCTGAATCAGGTGATAAGAATGTGCCTATCGCCCAACCAATTGAGAGTGAAAGGATCAGAATGGCAGTAGTGAGCAGTTCTTGGTTTTTCGTTGGCCCTAGAGAGTATCCTATAATGAACAACCACACTATGAGCACAAGTGCGATTGAAAGCGCGATTATCCACGACCAATGTTGATGCTGCTTTGGAACATTATTGCTCATAATATAGATACCAAACTGTTAATAACTATTGTTTGTTTATTTATAACAATACTATACCATAATTGCAAAAAGAGTTACTTTAAAATCTTCTCTACAATTCCAACGATCTCCCCATGAATCTCCTCAATCTTCTTAGATGCTTTTAACACTTTAATTCTTTAAACGAGTAAAATGTACCTGTCCCCATTTTTGATTTTTGTATTCATTATTCCAATGTCACTTGTTTAAGGTTCGTACGCCTTTTTGCCTTCCGCCAGCAATTGGTTATAGTAAGTAGTCGCGTTCGGTGGGTCGTCAGAAAAGAAATCTTCTTTGTCCTCATTTTGCAGAAGGTAGCCGTATAGGTACATCACGCTGTTTTTGATTACATCAAGCTTAGGAATGTGCATTACCTCGTTGGAATCGAGATGTGCGATAAATTTGTCTCTATAAGTCCGTACTTCCTTCAAATAGTTATCCAGGTCTATTTCCTTCATTCTCAATTCTTTTAACAGTCCACCAAAGAATTTATCGGGATTCGATATAACTTTTTCCCAGTAATGTGGTGCGCGAGAATCACCGAACAACTTGCACCATTCCAGCACGCAAACATCCAAGAAGTTTCCATTGGCGTTCAACAAAAACTTGCCATGGAATATTCGCTTATGCTCCTGCCAGCCCGCTATATAGAACGCCATATTGCGAAGGCAATTCAAGCATAGAATCGCTACTCGACGAAGACGTTGTTTACGTGTCATTGAGCAAACGCGGCGCTAAGCGCGAAGTAGCCGGTCCGAACGAGCGACATGTTATCTGAAGTTGATGAACGCGGCATATGCTTCACACATACCCCAAATAAAAATTCCATATGACGACAAGCCGAGGACAATTGCTGCGATGTTAAGCCAAAAACCCGTTTTTACCTTCCATTGTTGATTTCCGGCGTAAAACCATTGACAGAGATAGGTAATGCCCGATGTTACTGTAATTGCCAGTACTCCAATGACAAAGATTGTGAGGCTAGGCGCAAAAGCGGGGATCTTTGCTGCTTGGTTTTCGGTCAGCTTGCCGATGAAGGCGAGCATGGCGACAGCCGCGCCGCCGTTCAGAAGAAAGGACGACCGAATTGCATTTTGCCCTGACTGAATTACAGAGCGAAACATTTCCAAACCGGATTCATGAGCGGCCTTGTTCTGTTCGACCCAGCCTTGTAGTTCTGCTTTGTATTTCTCAAGTTTTGCTGGTGAAACAACCGGCGAGGGAGACTTTATGGCTTCATCTAGATATGCGATGAGATTGTCGCAGTTGATAGTAGCCGTTCCTTTGGCTTTGATCTCTTCAATTGTTTTCTTTAGCTGGGCAGCAAATTCCTTTGCACTCACTTCTGCTTCCCGTTCGTATAACATTCTTTTTTAAGTTTATTCAACATTATGATAAATTATAAAAAGCAAAGATACCATAGTCAAGTGAAAGAATCTTCAAACCACTATGATCTATACGCATGTTGCGACAAAGAATATCCTCAGTGTGAGGAGTTTGCTGGAAAGACAGTATAGTTTAGAAATTTTCAGTTTAAAAGTCGCTTAATATAGAAATAGAAGTAGTTACCTTAAAGCCCTCTCAACAATCCTCACAATCTTCCTGTGAATATCATTAATGCCCTTTGAGGCTTTAACCAACTTTATTCTCTTCGGTTCTTTTACCGCAAGTTTCAGAAAACCTTCCCTGACTTTCTTATGAAACTTAATATCTTCGAGTTCGAATCTGTCGTTTTTGTTTACGCGTCTGTTTCTTTTGCGGCCTGTTTCTGCGTTCAGATCCAGAAGTATTGTGAGATCAGGCTTTAATCCGCCTGTTGCGATTTTATCAAGAGCTGAAATTGTTTTAGGATTTATTCCTCTGGCATAGCCCTGATAAACTGAAGTTGAATCGCTGAAACGGTCTGTTATCACTATCCAGCCTTTTTCGAGCGCAGGAAGAATTTTTTCTCTGATAAGCTGGGCGCGCGCAGCATTGTACAAAAGCAGTTCAACAACCGGCTCCATGCGTTTGTGTTTTGTTGAGAGAAGCACTTTTCTTATATCGAGGCTGATTGCTGTTCCGCCTGGTTCTTCAGTGAGAAGAATTTTGTATTCCTTCTTTTTCAGATACTCTGCAAGCAGTTTTGCCTGAGTTGATTTGCCTGTTCCCTCAATTCCTTCAAGAGATATAAAAAATCCTTTTTTTAGTTTCTTTCCCATGATTTTAAATCATAGCCTCTTTTTTGTTTGATAAGCAACTGGAAATATAATTTTAAAAAGAAGTTATTGAATGGTGAATGATTCTTTTAAGTGCACAAGAAGCTGAAAAATTCTGTGCGCGTCCTGTATTGTTCTTGAGCCTATGCCGCAGGACGGAGTTAATATTGACTGAGAAAGAATTTTTTCCTCTGGAATAATCTTCCCAAGCATATTTATTTTTTTGTTGAGTTTTTCTTTCATTGAATCATATGTTTCATCATTGAGCGCATCTGTTGTCGGAACAATTCCCCATGCAAGATATCCGCCTCTTTCGATAAATTCAGACAGGGCCTTTTCATAAATAAGTATGGTCTCGAAATATGAATATGCGTCGAAATTAAGAATATCGATGCCTGTTCTAATTACAGCTCCCCAGTCAGCATTTCCGCAGCAGTGAATTGCTGATATGCCTCCGGCAAGTTTAATAGCATCAGAGGTTTCTATTAACATACGGGCTGATTCAGCAGGGTCAACGCCCATATAAGCAGTGCTTCCGAGCGCGGACAATATTGGTTCATCAATAAATATAATTACATTGTCAGCAAACTGCTTTAACGCAGCTATCTGCCAGCGGATTTTGGCCTTTAGCAGCATTAAGCCTATCTCCCTCAGCTCTTCATCGAAAAAAATTGCCTTCCCTGCCCTGTCTCTTAATCCAAGTGTGAAGGTAAGAGGTCCGGTTACGTGTCCTTTTACGAAATCAAACCTGTTTGTTACTATATTCAAGAAGGTGTGCAGCCCTTTTGCATAATCTTCTGAGATGGCGATCTTTATATCTTCATTATAGGTTTCATAAAATCTTTCCAGGTCATCGCTTTTGTTTCTGTCTATCCATATTGACTGTTTTTCAGGATTTATCTTTATAAAAGGCATTCCTTCAGAATACTGTGCAACCATGGATTCTCTGAATGAGAGTCTTGGAAGCTGCGGCCAGAAAGGGATGTCGAATGTCTCGATGATGATTGTGCACGCCTCAACAGGGTCTTTATGAGGAAGGCTTCCGATTCCTGTTGTTGAAAAAGTTTTTAATTTAAAAGGGTTGGTATGCATTTATGGATTAAGTTTTATAAAGTTTTCCCAGTAATATAAGAGATCTTTTGTTGCCTTAAGATCACCGAGACAGTATTTTGCGATATCGATGTATTTCTTTTCAGCAAAGAGATTTTTAACCTCTGCCCCGGTTATCCCGTCTTCTTTAGGACTCTTTATCCCAAAAGTCCTGCACCACATGTCCAGACTGAACTTGCGTCTTGATGCGCCGTAGAATGCAAGCTGATCCAGAAGGTCTATATGAGAGCCGTTATATCTGTTAGGCATAAGTTCTTTTGTAGGTCTTATCTTGTGTTTTGCAGAGCGCACGAGTATAAACGGGCAGTCGAAAGCCCTTCCATTGAATGTCACTATCTCGCTGTATTTTTTTACCTTGTCCCAAAATTTTTCTAATATTTCTTTTTCTGTGCCGGGTTCGAATTTTACTCCGTCTTTTTCGAATGGGAACGAAAGGATTTCAGGGGATTGAAAATAAACAGCGCCTTTATCTAAATCCGGATCGAAAAGCCCGATTACAATTATCTCTCCGGTGAGAGGATACAGTGCAAGGCTTTCCTTGATATCCTTGATTTCCTCTTCAGTTTCTGCCCATTTGAGAAGATAGTCCTGAGTGTGCTTATCAAGAGAATCAAAATCTTTGCCTGCAGTTTCTATATCAATAATAAGACGTGACATGAACAAGTATAAATTAGATTAAAGGCAGGGTTCAAGCAGAATCAAAGAAAATTTGAATGCTCAAACCCCTTATTGCGCCTGTATTCTGTTATCCTCGACGGATTATTAACTCAGCTGAGGATAAGATTTAAGATGCTTTTGGCAATGTGTTAAAAACCTGCCAGGTTTTGATCAGCTCAATTGCGCGCTGCAGCTGAGTATCGTCCTTCTCATTTATCTCGATAGGCGCCATTTCTTCAGGCTCTTTTGTCTTGTCTTCATTGACTTCATTCTTAAGATGTCCCGGAATATCTTTTTCTCTTATAACTGGAAATTCTTTTGCGCCCTTAACTTCCTGTTTAACAATAATGTCCGGGGTAATTCCTGTTGATTGTATGGAAATACCCTTTGGAGTATAGTAGCGTGCGGTTGTGAGCCTTAATCCAGAACCGTCGCTTAATGGGATAACGCTTTGAACAGAGGCTTTCCCGAATGTCTGCACTCCGAGTATTACAGCTCTATTCCAGTCCTTGATAGCGCCGGCAACAATCTCTGATGCGCTTGCACTGCCCTGATTTACAAGAACTATCATAGGTATTTTGCGGAAGAGTTTCTTGTTCTCACTGGTAGCATCATCCGGTTTTTCAGAATCAGTGCGGTACTCGATCTTCTCTCCTATGCGTCCTTTTATGAATACAACCAGTTTGTCTGAAGGCAGAAACTGCTCAGATACGTCAACAGCGCTGTTAAGAAGACCGCCCGGGTTGTTTCTAAGATCTAGGATCATGGAGGTAATGTTGCTTTTCGCAAGGCTTGATAAAGCTGTTTCCAATTCAGATGCTGTGCGTTCCTGGAACTGGCTGATTTTTACATAGCCCACTTTATTATCAATGACCTTGAATTTTACGCTCTTTACCTTAATAATGTCCCTGACAATCTTAAAATCCTTAAAATCCTTCCATCCATCGCGCATGATAGTGAGAGTAACGGGTGTTCCTTTTTTGCCGCGCATTTTTGAGACAGCATCATTAAGTGTCATATCTTTGGTTATCTCGTTGTTTATCTTTACTATAGTGTCTCCGGCCTTTATACCTGCAAGATATGCCGGGGTGTCTTCTATAGGCGATATCACTGTAAGCATGCTGTCTTTTACCCCTATCTGTATGCCCAATCCTCCAAACTCGCCTTTTGTGTCAGCCTGCATATCCTTATATGCATCAGGCGGCATGAATGATGAATGCGGATCAAGGGCATTTATCATTCCCTTTATCGCGCCGTAAACAACGGTTTTAATGTTTATTTCTTCAACATAGTTTCTTTTTACAACAGATAGGACTTCCGTGAAAACCCTCAGATATTCATAATCTTCGCTGTCGGACTTTACTCCTCCGCTTGAGAGTCTTCCGATAAGAACTCCGCTAAGTGCGGTTACTATTATCAGTGCCCATATCAGAACAGGTTTTTTAAAGCTCATTTTCTATTAACCTCCAGTATTAACCTCTAGTTTTGTGTGGAGTTATCTTTTTTTCAACCACTGCAAAGGATCAAGAGGTTTGCCTTTGTATCTTATTTCAAAATATAAATTTGTCATAGTCAGGGTTCCTGACTCGCCAACTACGCCAATAGGCTGTTGTTCTTTTATTATATCGCCAACTTTATGAAAAGTCTCTGATAAATTTGCATAAAGGGTATGATAACCATCGCCGTGATTTATTATTACAAGCTGTCCATATCCTTTAACCCATTCAGAATAAGCAATTTTACCTTTATAAACAGCCTTTGCATTAGAATCTTCCTCTGCTTTTATATGTATCCCATTTCTGAAAACAGCGATCTTGAATTGAGGGTCTTTTTGCGTGCCGTATGGAAGTATTACTTTGCCGATGACAGGCCATGGCAGTCTGCCTCTCAAAGCATGGAATCCTGTTGCAGAATAGGAGATTGTTTCTTCTGATTTTTTAATTATCTCGAGAAGCTTTTTGGCTGATTCTTTTAATTCCTTCAGCATTATTTCATGCGAGGCTTTTTCATTTCTGGCTGAAGCAAGAAGGGTTTCCTTGCCATGTTTCATCTTCGAGACTTCTGATTCGTTCTGTTGAATTTTTTCCTCGGTTTTCTTCAGATCAGCATGCAGCTGCTTGAGTCTGTTTTCTTGCTCATTAAGGTTTTTAAGAGTGTTTTTGTAGCTTTCAAGCATTGTATGGTCATATAATGCCAGCGCTTTTATATAGCGCCATCTTCTGAAAAGCTGTGATAAATCTTCTGAGGTCGAAAGCATTATCATTACATCGCCTGAATATCCATACCTCTGCATAACGCGGAGTTTTCTTTTGAGCCACTCGTTTTGTGTCTGAAGTTTTTCCTTGTTAACGGATACTTCCGATTCAACTTTTTTTATTTCTGTAGAAGTTTCCTTCAGCCTGATTCTGTATTTTTTTAATTCTACCTGTATATCGTTCAGTTCTTTGTTTATTCTTTCAAGCTCGCCGAGAATTGAATGTTCAAGTTTCTTTGTTCTCTCGATTTTCTCTTTGCGGGTTTCAATATCACGCTGAATTTTTTTGTATTGTTCTTTCGGATCCTTGGCTAAAATATCTGTTGATATGGACAATACTGCGAAGAATATAAAACAGGATACCAGCAATACAAGTGTTTTAATTCTGAAAATAGGGTTCTGCATTTACCTCAGGAAAACCTTACTCTTCCGAGCGCTATTAGAGCGCCGCCAATCCCTAGCACAAACCCTGCAAACGGCAGCGCTATAAATATCTCTGATGGAAAAACTGCTATATTAAAGATAGGCATTATTTTTACAAGTTTATTGAATAGTGCATAATCAAAAAGAAGTGCGGCAAACAAGGTTGCTACGCCGCTTGCCAATCCAATTGCAGCGCCCTCAATCAGAAAAGGCGCTCGTATGAACCCCCTTGTTGCGCCCAGAAGCTTATAGGTTTCGATCTCTTCTTTTCTTCTGTAGAACATAATTTTAACTGTGCTGTAACAGACGAATATAATTCCTGAACACATTATTATTATGATTATAAGGCTGAGCATTTCAACAGCAGCTTTTATTGAATGAAGCGAGTTTAAAAACTTCTCGCCGTACTCAACGTCTTCAATGCCATTTATTTTTTTAATGTCAGCAGTAAGTTTTTTAACGCTTGCAATATCAACAGATTCCTTGCGGAGCCTTATCTCGATTGAGGCGGGAAGCGGGTTCTCGTTCAGGCCCTCAAGCACAAAATCTGCATTTTTGAGAATGCCTTTCATGTCCTCAAGCGCCTTGTCTTTTGATATATATCTGACACTTTCTATGGCAGAGTTCTTCTTCAAGGATAATATTATATTCTCCGCTTCTTTTTCAGGAAGGTCTTTGCTCAGATAAATCATTACAGAGAATTTTTCAGGGAGCTTCTTAGTTGCGAGATTCATGTTATACACAGCAAAGAAGGTTATGGCAATTATAAAAAGACCGGTAGCAATTGTAAGCACAGAGAGAAAATTTATCCATTTTTCCCGTAAAAGACTCTGTATTGCAAGTTTTAAAGAATAAAGAAGGTACATTACCCAATCCCCTCAGATACGATTTTGCCGCCTTCAAGTCTTATCAATTTTCTGCCGCTGTTAGTGTATAGATCTCTATTATGTGTAGCAACGATAATTGTTGTTCCTTTAAAACTTATTTCCTTGAAGAGCTGTGCAATTCCGGCTGCTGTGTCAGGATCAAGATTGCCCGTGGGTTCGTCGGCAAGGAGGATTGTCGGCTCTCCAATAATTGCGCGCGCAATCACAATTCTCTGCTGTTCTCCTCCCGACAAAGTCTGCGGATATGCCTCTGCCTTATGTCTGAGGTTTACGACCCTGAGCATTTCCATAACCCGCTCTCTTACTTCTTCTTCCACGATGCCGCGTATCCTTAATGTCATGGCAACATTTTCAAAAACATTTCTGTTATCCAGCAGCCTGAAATCCTGAAAAACAACTCCAATGTTTCTTCTAAGGAAAGGAATGCTGGATTCCTTGAGTTTTTTCAGATCCCAGTCAGCGACAGTTACTCTTCCTTCATCAGGTTTTTCTGAGAGATAGATGATCTTGAGCAGTGTTGTTTTTCCTGCTCCGCTAGGGCCTGTTATAAATGCCATCTCTCCTTTTTCTATTGAAAAGGTGATGTTCTTGATAGCGGCCTGCCTCTCGTAATATTTTGAAACATTCGTAAAATGAATCATATTTATTCAAGCCCTTGTTTGACAGTCTTTACTATATCATCCGCAGTGAGTCCGTAAAGCTTCATCAATTCATCAGAACTTCCTGAACACCCGAATGTATCTCTTATTCCCATTCTCTTTACTGGGATTTGGTGATTCTCCGATAAAAATTCGCAGACTGCTCCGCCAAGCCCGCCGATAATGGAATGCTCCTCTACCGTTACTATAAGTTTTGATCTTTTCGCCGCTTTCAAAATTGTCTCAGTGTCAAGCGGTTTTATGGTTGATACATTTATAACGCCTGCGTCTATGCCTTGCTTCTTCAATATTTCCATAGCTTTCAAAGAAGGAGAAACCATAATCCCTGTTGCAATAATATTTGCATCCTTGCCTAAGTGGAATGTATATGCCTTTCCGATTTCAAATTTATAAGCATCAGGCATTACTGCCGGGACCTTTGCCCTGCCGAGCCTTACATATACAGGACCGTTAAAATCAGTAACTGCCTCAATAGCCTTTGTTGTCTCTATGCTGTCTGCCGGAACTATTACAGTCATGTTCGGCAGAACTCTCATGAGCGCAATGTCCTCTATTGCCTGATGCGAGGCGCCGTCTTCTGCAACTGTTATTCCGCTGTGTGTTGCAACCAGCTTTACATTCAAATGCGAATAACAGAGAGTCTGTCTTATCTGTTCCCATGCCCTTCCTGTCTCGAAGATCGCAAATGTTGAGGCAAACGGGATTTTCCCTGTAAGAGAAAGTCCTCCTGCTGTGCCTATAAGATCCTGTTCTGAAACCCCCATGTTAAAGAATCTCTCTGGAAAAGCTTTTGCAAAAGAAGCTGTTTTTGTTGAGCCGGAAAGATCAGCGTCAAGAACAACAATATCATTTCTTTTCTTGCCAAGCGCGAGAAGAGCTGCTCCGTATGCATCGCGGGTTGCGTGCTGTTCAGAGCGGTTAATCTCGTTTTTAACTGCCTCGGTGTTTTTCATGCGCTCTCCTTCTGCCCAAGCTCCTCCAGCGCCTTTGCAAGCTCATCGGATGTCGGCGCGAGCCCGTGATACTTTGCCTTACCTTCAAATATTGATACGCCTTTGCCTTTTACTGTTCTTGCAACTATCATTGTCGGCTTGTCCTTTATTGTCTCTGCAGCATCGAGCGCATTGACAATCGCCTGCATATTATGTCCGTCAATATCAATTACATTCCAGCCGAATGCCTGCCATTTTTCTATAATCGGCTCTATTGTCATTACATCACAGCAGTGTCCGTCTATCTGAAGCCCATTATTATCGATTATCGCACACATATTATCAAGATTGTAATGAGAAGCAGACATGGCAGCTTCCCAGACCTGTCCCTCCTGCGTTTCTCCGTCGCCTAAAAGACAATAGACCCTTGAATCCAGTTTATCCATCTTCAAGCCTAGAGCTATGCCGTTTGCAATAGAGAGTCCTTGTCCAAGAGAGCCTGTTGATATTTCTATTCCGGGAAGCATTTTTGAACAAGGATGTCCCTGTAAAGGGCTTCCGATCTTGCGCAGAGTTTTTAAAAGAGAAGGATCAAAGTAGCCTGAAAGCGCAAGCACAGTATATAGAAGAGGCGCTGCATGTCCTTTCGAGAGAACAAACCTGTCTCTCTCTTTCCATAAAGGATCCTTTGGGTTGTGCCGCATCTTATAGAAATAAAGCGCTGTTGCAATGTCAGCGGCTGATAATGAGCCGCCGGTATGTCCTGAGCCTGCTTCCGCAAGCATCTTGAGTATCTCGATTCGCACAGAATTAGCCTGCTTTTTAAGAAACTCAATGTCTTTGGTGTTTGAAGTTTTCATTTACCCTTTTCCTTTTTTAATATATAGTCAAGCAGGATGTCATCGAGCGACTTGTCTTTTTTATCTTCATCTTTCTCAGTGATATCAAGCGTCACGGAATCTGTTTCTATAGGGCTTGAGATATCTTCTTCCGGAGCTTCATGAGTGTATCTCCCGCTATGAAGTTCCTTGAGCATAGAATGATGCTGTGTTTTCATAAGGTCTCTCACCCTGATCTTCATGTCAGGACTGCTCAGGATATGTGAATACTCTGTTTTCTTCGAGCCGAGGATCGTGCCTTTATAATATAGAAGCGTGATTATGACAGGATTCTTCATACCGCTGTCCTCGGTCTGGACATGATAGACTTTTCCATTGAAGGTTATATTATCGTTATAACCGACGAGCATATAAGTTTTTAAGTTAAATCTTCCTGTGATTATTTTGATACAAAGCAAAATTATTATATTACAGCGCTCTCTAAAAAAGGAAGGGTTTGTTTATAATGTTGACCTTGGCATCGAGTGGTATTAAAATAGAAACCTTATGAACCATTTTGATTTTGAAAAGCTTTTAGAAGAATCTGTCAGAGTTCACGGTCATCTCTGCCCGGGACAGGTGCTTGGGGTCAGGATGTCCATATTCGGACTAAAGGGGATTGGGATTGAAGAACCAAAAGGCAGAGACCGTAAAAACATAATTGTTTTTGTGGAAATAGACAGGTGCGCTACTGATGCAATACAGTCTGTAACGGGATGCAGTCTTGGACACAGGACAATGAAATTTGCAGACTACGGAAAGATGGCAGCTACATTCATCAACCTAAAGATAGGGAAAGCTCTCAGGGTAGCGGCAAGAGAGGACTCAAGAGAAAAGGCAAAAACTTATTTTCCTGATATAGAAGATAAATATAAGGCTCAGATCGAGGCTTACAAAGTAATGTCTGACAGCGAGCTTTTTGATTCTATGGAAGTGAAAGTCGAGATAAAACCGGAGGACATGCCCGGCAGACCTTTAAAGAGAGTTAAGTGTGATATCTGCGGTGAATATGTTCAGGATCTTCGGGATTTGTCAAAAGACGGCAAAACGCTCTGCAGACCCTGCTCCGGGAAATCATATTATGTTATTGACTAATTAAATCAGGTTTTTTTATTATTTAGCGTTATGCAGAAAAGTCATAGCGATATGGAGATAAAGTCAAAGCTTTGGATAGAGGTTGACGGCGAGCCTGTTTTCGGAAGAGGAAGGAGATTTCTTCTTGAGGCAATAAAAAGATACGGCTCGATAAACAGGGCTGCAAAAGACATCAACATTTCATACAGAAAGGCGTGGGGCTACATAAAAGCCATGGAAGAAAGGCTTGGCATAAAACTCGTTGAAACACAGGCAGGCGGAAAAAACGGAGGCGGAGCAGTTCTTACAAAAGAAGCGAGAAAATTTCTTAAAAAATATGAGCGTCTTGAAAACGGGATAAACGAGTTTGTTGACAGAAAATTCAAAGATGTTTACAGATAAAAGTAAAGACTATTTTTCAGGAGAGAGCCATGTGTGATGCGAAAGGCACGGAAGTATTAAGCAAAATTGGAGCAAAGACTGTTCCTGTGCAAAACGCAGTGGGGATGGTGCTTGCTCACGATATCACCGAAATACGAAAAAACGATTTTAA